>JAFGIQ010000167.1 GCA_016929575.1 candidate division FCPU426 bacterium | reverse complement strand
AATGTAAAACACAGCGAAAAATAATAGCACAATCACGGAAACAAGTAAAGACCGCAACCTGTCAGGCGTACTGGAAAGGGGGGCGGACGGTTTAATGCGGGCTATTACGGTTGGCGGTCTATGGTGTGTGCAGTTGCAGGTAGCGGTCGGCCATGATGGCTGCGGTGGCCCCTTCGCCGGCGGCCACGACGATCTGCTTGACTTTGTTGGCGCGGCAGTCGCCCGCGGCAAAAACACCCCCGGCGCTGGTCTCCAGATCCTGGTTGGTCCGGATGTAGCCGGCCTCATCCAGGTCCAGCACGTCCCGGAAAACAGCGGTTTGCGGGGTCAGGCCGATAAAGAAGAAAACGCCTTTCACGGAGAGTTGCCGGCACTCCCGGCTGTTGCGCGGGCCGACGGCAAGACTGGTCACGCTTTTGCCGTCACCGAGAATGTCGTAGGGGACAAAAGGGGTGACAATCTCTATTTTTGGATTTTTTAAAACCTGGTCTTGAACCATTTTATCCGCACGAAATTCTGCGCGGCGGTGGATCAGATACACTTTGGAGGCAAAACGCGTTAAAAATTCCGCTTCTTCCAGGGCGGTATTTCCGCCCCCGATCACGGCCACAGGCAGGTCGCGGAAAAAAGCGCCGTCACAGGTTGCACAATAGGAAACCCCGCGGCCGCGGTATTCTTCCTCTCCCGGAATCTCCATTTTCCGGGGCAGCGCGCCCGTGGCCAGGATAACCGTTCTTCCCCGATACACGGCGGCAGCGCCCTGCACGCGCTTTATCTCTCCCGGCGTCAAGCCTTCAACCGGATCGGAGAGTATCTGCAGACCCAGTTCCCTCACCTGCTGGTCAATGGTCTTCATCAATTCCGCGCCATTCACATGCGGAACACCCGGGTAATTATCCACCTGCCAGGTAGTGGCGGCCTGTCCTCCGGAAGCAAGCTGCTCCAACAGGACCACCGACCGTCCTGACCGGACGGCATACAAACCGGCGGTCAATCCCGCCGGTCCGGCCCCGACGATAATGATGTCATATACTTGCGCGGCGGAAACGTTTTCACTGGGCATCAGGAGTGGAGAACCTCTTCGGCGGCAGCTATTATTCTGGACTTGGTACAGGTGCCTATTAGCTGGACGACCAAACGGCCATTTTTAAAAAACAACAGGGAGGGGATGGAATGTATGGCAAATCGTTCGGCGGTTTTTGGATTGTCTTCAATATCCAGGCGGTATACCCGGATGCGGCCCTGGAATTCCAGCGCGAATTCCTGCACCACCGGCCACAACATATGACAAGGAGTGCAATGCTCGTCCCAAAAATCAACCATCACCGGCATATCGGACTTCAATATTTTTGCCTCAAATGTCTGGTCTGTCACTTCCATGCATCCCCCCCCTTTCGGCAGGACAGGCAAAAACCATCCGGGTGAATACCGCGCTCCCGTGAAAAAGGCACTACCTGTCCAGCTTCAAATAAATATGCGCACTAAAACATAGGCGGCGGCAAGCAAGCCGAATATAATGGCCAATACTTTGCAATGCCAGCCGGCGGAAAACGTGACCTCCTGAAAAATCTCCCCTTTTTTTTCCTTCATGACGCGCCCGTCCTCCTTCAGTCCAGTTCAGAGAGATTGAACCGTTCATGAATGGCCCGGACCGCATCCTCAACCAGGTCTTCGGCCACAATCACTGAAATCTTGATTTCCGATGTTGAAATCATCTGGATATTAATGCCCCGTTCCGCGAGGGCGGAAAACATCTTTGCCGCCACTCCGGAATGGCTCATCATGCCCACGCCGACAACACTGACTTTGCCGATGTTTTCATCCGCCAGGACGCCTTTGGCGCCCAATTCGGAGGCCAGCCGGTCCAGAATAGTCTTGGCCCGCACGAGGTCGCTTTTGTTGACCGTAAAGGATATGTTCGTGGTTCCCTCTTCCGAGATATCCTGGACAATGACATCGATGTTGATGTCCGCTTCAGCCAACGCGCAGAATATCTTCGCGGCAATACCCGGCTGATCGGGAACCCAGAGGATGGTCAGTTTCGCCTCGTCTTTGGCGTGGGTGATGCCGGTCACCAAATACCCTTCCATAGGTTGAACCTCCTTTGTAATCAGCGTTCCGGCATCCGGCTTGGTGCTGGAACGCACATGCAAAACAATGTTGTTTTTTTTGGCAAATTCAACGGAACGATGGTATAAAACCTGCGCCCCCAAGCTCGCCATCTCCAGCATCTCATCGTAGGAGATCAGCTCCAATTTTCTGGCATCAGGAACAACGCGCGGATTGGCCGTATAAACACCGTCCACATCCTTGTAAAATTCGCAGACCTCGGACTTCAGGGCCGCAGCCAGGGCCACAGCCGTCAAGTCAGAACCCCCGCGCCCCAGGGTGGTGATTTCCTCCTCCTCCGTCTCCCCTTGGAACCCCGCCACAATAGCCACTTTCCCCAGGTGCAGGGCCTTGTGTATTTTCTCTCCGCCCATTTTTACAATACGCGCCTTGCTGTGGGCATCGTCGGTCACGATTCCCACCTGCGGGCCGGTAAAAGAAATGGCATCACAGCCCAAGGCCTTGAGGGCGATCGCCATCAGGGCGATGGATTGTTGTTCGCCGGTCGCCAGCAACATGTCCATTTCCCTCTCATCCGGATTGGGAGTGATGGCTTTGGCTTTTTCGATCAGCTCGTCGGTCATGTCTCCCGGAGCCGAAAGCACCACCACCACATCTTTGCCCTCTTCCTTGGCGGCAAAAATCCTTTCCGCCACGCCCCGCATCAGCAGGGGGGTGGCCAAAGTCGCTCCGCCGAATTTCATCACCATGATGCTCTTTTCCAAACCCCGACCTCCTTTACCGCCGTATGCAAAAATGGGGACAAAATAAATTTGCCGGCGTATCACAAACCTTGGCCGCCGCCTTCAGCGGACGCTGTATCTGCATCCTCCGGCTCCGCCGCGGCCTGGCCCATGCCTTCCCGGGCGCCGGCGGCGGCAGGCCATTGTCCGGTGATAAAAAAATCCATCAGCCGCCACCCTTCCGCAACTTCCAGTCCGGAAGCGCGCGCCGATGCTTCATTGAATCCGGCGGCACCCGAAGCCGGACCGCCCGGCTGATATATCAAAAACGGCACCGGCTCGTTGGTATGCGTCCTGACATCCAAGGGGGTGGCATGATCCGGCATAATCATGATTTTATAATCATCCCGTCCTGCCAGGCCGGAGCGTATGATACCCACGACTTTGTCGTCAAAATCCTCAATCGCCCGCACCTTCCCGGCCACATCGCCGTTATGCCCGCATTCGTCCGGCGCCTCCACATGGACAAAAACGAAATCGTTTTTTTTCAGGACTTTTAAGGCCGCCTCCGCTTTTCCAATATAATTGGTGTCCAGGTAGCCCGTCACCCCGGGCACTTTCTCAACGGTCAAGCCTGCGTATAAACCGATGCCCTTGATCAAATCCACCGCCGAAATAACGCTGCCGGTAAGATGGAACTTGTCGGTGATGGTCGGCATCACGGGTTTCATTCCCTGCCCCCACAACCAGATCATATTCGCCGCCGGCAGCCCGGCGTGCCTGCGTTCGCGGTTTACTTCATGTCCTTCCAGTAAAAGGCGGGAGTCTTCCATCAGATGGATGAGATCCTTGTGTCCCGGGCCCTGGGGCAGATGGGAGGCGATTTCCTCCCCGCTGATGTCGTGGGGGGGCACACAGCGGGCCTTTAAGGGACCGCCTTTCCACACCAGCAAATGCCTGTAGCTGGTGCCCGGGTAGAATTGGATCCTGTCGTTCCCCAGTTTCTGCCCGAGCATTTTTATCAATGGTTTGGCATCATCGCTTGGGATATGGCCGGCGGAAAAGTCATGCATGCGGTTGTTTTGAATATTGACCAGGTTGCAGCGGAAAGCCACGTCCCGCGGCCCGAGTTCCACGCCGATGTTGGCCGCTTCCAAAGGAGCCCGGCCGGCATAATATTGGCGGGGATCATACCCCATCACCGTTAAGTTGGCCACATCCGACCCAAAAGGATAGCCTTCCACCAGTGTATGCGCCAAACCAAACATGCCATTTGCAGCCAGATAATCCATATTGGGAGTTTTGGCGGCCTGCAAAGGCGTTTGCTGGTTTAATTCCGGGTGAGGATGGTCGGCCATGCCGTCGCCGACCAGCAGGATGTATTTCATGATCCGCGCTTCCGCGAGGCTGGTTTTCCGTCCAATCCCATCAGTTTCATTACCGCCGGCACAGCGGGCTTGCAGGTTTTAAATTTCACGGATTCAGACAGGGCCCGGTCCGGATCCTTCAAGCCGTGCCCGGTTAAAATGCAGACCACGACGGTCTCCAGGGATGATTGCTGTTTGAAGAATTTCGCGGCAGCCAATTTAATAAAACCGGCGACAGAAGCGGCAGAGGCCGGCTCGCAAAACACGCCTTCAACCTGCGCCAAATGGCGGTATGCTGCCAGTATTTCCTTGTCGGTCACAGTCCCGATCATGCCCTGTGATTCGTCTCTTGCTTCCACCGCGCTTTTCCAGGAAGCCGGGTTGCCTATTTTTATGGCGGTGGCAATGGTCTTGGGGTTTTTAACCGGCTTGCCGATGACAATCGGAGCAGACATGGCCGCCTGCCATCCCATCATGCGCGGCAAACGCAGAATGCGCCCGGCCCTTTTATATTCTTTATAGCCTTTCCAATAGGCGGTGATGTTGCCGGCATTTCCAACCGGAATAAAATGAAAATCAGGACAACGTCCTCCCAGGGCATCCACAATTTCAAAAGCGCCTGTTTTTTGCCCTTCTATTCTGTATGGATTTATTGAATTTACAAGAGTTACATTATATTTTGAAGAAATAACCTTAACTATTTCCAGGGCTTGATCAAAATTGCCTTCAATGGCTATAACTTTTGCTCCATGCATCATGGCCTGGGCCAGTTTTCCAAGTGCAATGGCTCCCTTGGGCAAAACCACGAAACACTTGATGCCGGCACGGGCGGCATAGGCCGCAGCAGAAGCAGAGGTGTTTCCGGTTGAGGCGCAAATGACGGCCTTGCTTCCCGCTTCCTTGGCTTTTGATATGGCCAGGGTCATCCCGCGGTCTTTAAATGAACCGGTGGGATTGGCTCCCTCATATTTTAAATAAACTGAGATGCCGCGGGCATTTGCCATTTGCGCCAAAGAAGAAGCCGGAATCAACGGCGTGTTGCCTTCCTGCAAAGACACAATGGGCGTCTTGCCGGTAACCGGCAAATAATGCCTGTACTTTGAGATGATTCCCCTGTTATTCAAAATTTTCCACCCTTATTTTTAGTGTCGGCTGCACGGTAAACGACATCTGGTCTATCATTTTCAGGGCGTCGTCAATATTCTGCTCCGTAGCCTCGTAGGTCATGATCACAATCGGCACCACATTCTCTCTATGGGCATCTTTTTGAATTACGGACCCGATGGAAATGCCCTTTTCACTTAAAATGCCGGCAATCTTGGCAATCACGCCTATCTCTT
>JAFGIQ010000166.1 GCA_016929575.1 candidate division FCPU426 bacterium | reverse complement strand
GGGCAGCGGCCGGACCACGCTCGGACAGCTCTTTAAAATACTGGATGCAGCCGAATCCCTGTCCTTCCAGGCGCACGAGCGCTTCAAACCCGATTCCAAGAATGAGAGATGGATGGTGGTTATTGACCGGGAGGCTTTGCAGGGCCAGCCCGACCAGGGCATTGCCGAAATTTACCTCGGCTTCAGGCCGGTGGCGGAGATGGATGCGCCCGAGCTGGCTGCTTTCAAGTCCAGATACCTGCGGCTGATTGCGCAGGGCAAAGAAGTTGAGGCCAGGGCTTTGTTCCAGGCAGAGTATGCCCGGGCCCTGCAGGAAGGCCGGACCGACACCACCGGTGCCAAGATCAAGGGTTTCTGCAATAAAATCGAGGTGCGCTGGGAAAAGGGAGCGGCGGAGTTGTATTTAAACGGCGCCAAGCAAAGCGAGGAAATGAAAAAGAGGATGGGGATGCAAAACGACATGCTGGTCATGAACATCCCCGGCGCCACTGTGCATGCGCTCTCCTACGGCGTGGTGTATGAGCTGCAGGAAACAGCGGATAAAACCCTGCGCCTGTACGACAATGGCCGGGATGATCCCAAGCGGCCCCTGCATGTGCAGGAGGCCATGGCCATTCTTGACTTCACTGAGCGCGATCCGCAAAAGTATTTGCTGGCGCCCGTGCTGCTGGGTGATGGCCTGACTTGCAACCTCATCCGCACGCCTTTGTATTCCATGGATTACATTGCCCTGGACGCGGCTGCACCAGGCCAGGCCGGAACCGTGCAGCTGCCAGTGCCTGTGCAAAACAGCTATCAGATGCTGATGGTAAAATCCGGCAGCGGAAAATTAAGATACGTTTCGCAGGCCGATGACGAGGTCTATGAGCTGGACCTCAAACAGGGCGACTCTTTTATCGTGCCGGCCAATATGGAAGGCTACGAATTATCGACCGAGGGCCGCCTGACGCTGTTAAAAGCGTACGAAGCCACGCCCGGGGAGATGAAAGAGACCCAGGATAAGCGGGGCAAGTCTTTCTGGGAGGCAGAAGGCTTCTTTGGGCCGCAAGCCGCGGCTGCTGAAAAGCAGCCGGAAAATGAGCAGGCGGTGGTCCGCGAAATGCGGCGTTTGCGCAATATCCTGCCCTGGAACATGATCAATGTTCCCTTGAGAGGGTTGCGCCAGTTGCCGTCCCGCATCATACACTATGTCGCGGCCAGCCTGCTTTTTGTCCTGGACCGCGGCGCCGGCGGCAACCTCAGCCTGCGCCTGCCCTTGCGCGCCATTGCCAGCATCCTGCTTTTGCCCCTGGTGATCCTGCAGGGAGTGGCGGGCCTGGCCATGGATGCGCGCGGCGCCCAGCCGGTGTTGGTCAATGACAACACCCCCAGATTCGCGGCCATCAAGCGCATGTTCATGATACCGGATGCGGCCATGGCTAAAAAATTCAACATCAGCCAGGCGCATTTCCGCTCCCTGTCGGAAAGGGGCAGCCTGTTCAAACGCCTGCTGACCGGCGAGTGGCTGGGAGCCTATGCCAGGGAGGCTGCTGACCCGGATAAAAAAGAACGCACATCCTGGGTGGATATCTACGTGCCGGATGTGCTGCTGAAGACCATGGCCACGGACATGCCGGATAAAGACGGCACCCTGCGGACAACCATCAGGCGCTTGAATTACCGCCTGCAGGCTTTCCTGTTCGGCGTGATTGTGGGCTACCAGGCCCAAAAATACCACATGGAAAGCCGCTATGATCCTGTGGCCGAAACCCTGGGCCTGCGCAGCTACGTGTCCGCACCCGCAGTGAGGCCGGGCGCAGTGGCAAACCTCAGGGGCGGAAAAATGACAGCTGCGGCGTGGCAGCGGAAAAACCAAAAAGCAAAGAAAATGAGCGTGCATCCGGCTGAAATCATCAGTCTGGTCAGCGATTATCTGGCCGAGGCCAGGCAGGCTCTGGAGCAGCCCCAGGACCAGAGCCTGGAGCAGGTGTGGGAGGCCATTGCCAGGGATAATGATGAAGGCGCCAGCGCGCAATTGGGGCAGGTGCTAAAGACCGTGGCCGGCATGGAGGAATTGACCATTGGCAGCATGGCGGCAGTGCTGCAGGGCCTGGCCAAGGAAAGCGAAGGGTTTGCAGAAAAGGAAAAGAGCGCGATAGCGGCCAATGCCGTGCTGCGCAGCCTGCTGGAGAGGATTGAGCCAGTGGAAGGTGCTGAGCAAAGGGACATTGCCCAGGCAGACCCCGTGGCCAAGCAGGAAGTCTATCTGCTGTCCTTGCCCGACGCCTATGGCCAGCAGCTGGCTGCCCTGGACGCGGCCATTAAGGCCCTCGAGGAAAAGAAGATTGCCGCCGGCTTGCGCAACCGCCTGCGCCTGGTAAAACAAGTCCTGGAAAGCACGAAAATGGGGACCGTTGCGGGCAAGATGGTCAAGCTGGCTGATACTGCACTGGCCCGGCAACTGCGGGCGGAAATCATACGGCAAAACAATACCGCCCCGGTCCGGGCGCAAAAGCGGAAGGTCGGCGAAGACTTGAATCACAAGGTCCACCTGGTGCAAACCCGGAATGTGGCCACTCCCGAAGTGGAAGGCATAACCATGGCCAACACCATGCTGTATGAAGTCCGCGAGGCCATCAAGGTGGATGGCCAGCCCGTGAGCAAGGAAGTAACGCTTGCCGACCTGCAGCAAAAAACACTGCCGGAAAATGTCAGCGCCACCGTGTACCAGGGCGAGCGCGCTGCCCGGATGGCAGTGCCTGAAGCGCGCCACACCATGCTGACCGCCTTGGCCGGGCATATTGCCACCCGGCGCGTGCACCAGCTGGCCATGAAGGATTCACCCATGGGCTACCTCCAGGCAGTGCTGGCAAAGGTTTCCGTGCCGGCCTCCAGGTTGCGGGAATTGCTGGAGCAGGGGGACAGCCCGGTGATACAGGCATACCTGCAATTCGTGCAAAATCCCACGCGCCGGACAGAGAGGGAGTTTGTCAAATCCATGCTGCGCGTGATTAAAGCCCAGGCCCGGGAGGCAAAAACCCCGGTCGCGCTGGCGGCTTTGGATGACTCCATTGCCACCTACAGCGACATGGTCACAGCCATGAAAGCCCTGACGCCTGCCCGGACTATCGGCGTGTGGACCGCCCTGGGGCCGGAACAGCGCATCGGCAAACCCCTGCAATCAGCGGGCGTGTTGTTTGAAATGGGCGGCATGGCTGATTTCGGCGCTTTGTACGACATCCTGAATGACACGGAAAAAGCCCTGCCCGTGAAGGTGGATGAAAACAAATTGGAGATGCAGCGGCGCAGGCTCTTCAAGAGCACCATGGTGGCGGCATAAGGCATAAACGTCCTTTGTTATGGCTGTCCGCAGATTACGCAGATGGACGCAGATTGAAACCGGTTAGAATAGCAATATTACCAAGTAAAGTTGTTAAAGTAAAGACGTCCCCATAATCTTGCCATAAAGTGCTTGCCTGAATATTAAAAATCCTATAAAGTGGTGCAATTATTTTGTCATAAAAGC
>JAFGIQ010000165.1 GCA_016929575.1 candidate division FCPU426 bacterium | reverse complement strand
GGCGTCTGCCGCCGAACCGCCGTTGCCGCAGATCAGCAGTTTGCCGCCCTGGCGGATCGCCTGTGCAATGGTTTGCGCTGCTGCGGCCAGGGGGGCGGCCAGTTCGCGCGCAGCCTGCTCACGCAAGGCAATGCCGTCCTGCAGCTCCTGACGGGCGATTTTTTCCCATTCGAACATCCGTGTTTCCGCCTTCCTGCCTGGAATGGCCTCTATTGTACACACTTTCAACAAAAACGCCAGAATTTTCCTTTTGCCGGCATGGCCCGTTTTCTGTGGATGCATATGTCAATGACCGCGTTTCCGGCCGGAGGGATCTTTCCTGGCGGATCATAATATTTTTCCGAGTCATTTAATCATGGAGCCCCCCGGGCCTGCCCGGGGTACCTCTGCCGGCCTCGGCACACACCTATTTGGCAGGGCGGCATCCCCGAGCAGGAATATCCGCATTCCTCCCCGCGTATGCGCGGGGTCTCCTGCGAAGGGGATGAATGCCCCGTATTCTTCCATTTAAGCTTTTCCAACCGCAGCCGAAAATTAATCAATATAAACCTCCATAGGTGTCTAAATGAGGATTTGGAAAGACACGATAACTATTGATAAATTGGCGCCAATAGGCACCCAGACTGCCGGAGATATCTTTTTGCCAAGGTGGCAGCGGAAAAGAAAAGTCCAAAGCTGCAACCATTTTGGCGGACGTGCTCAATCCCTGCAGTTCGTGCACGCGTTCCCGCCCCACCTTGGCAAAAAGATATCTCCGGCAGCCCTGACCGGAAAGATTATTGGGAAGAAAAAGGACGCCTATGGCGGTAGGCGCGTAATGTGGACAGCAATGATAAACCTCCTGAAGTGTTTTAAGCCGTCGGCCAGAAGCAGTTTTAGCGTTGTTTTTCCGGAGACCGCAATGATTGAACCTCTGCCGCAAAGGATTCATCTTAATGAAAGGGAGGACTTTTGATATGAAAAGGCAACTCGCTTTTTGCAGCTGTTTTTTTGTGGCAATAGTGTTTTACCCCGCATATGCCATGTCTGGCATGGTCGTTATCACGGATACCAGCATTGGCCCATACAATGATGCGTCGGGCGGCATATCGCAGACCATACCGGATATTACCATCATGGATATTAAAAAGGATTCGGCAAAAATATTATCATTATCCGCCGACAACACGGACCGGATAATAACCATCGGCAGCTCAGCCCTTGATTTTTCGAAAAAAGTCAATGCCTCCATTCCCCTGACCTACACCATGGTTTTATCGCCCTGGACGTATTCCGCCCGGCCGGCATCAGGAGTAGTAATAAAAATCAGCATTGCGGATCAGCTCAACATGCTCAAGCGGGTGTTTCCCCGCCGCAACAAAATCGGCGTTATCTATTATCCCAATGACTCTTCCGCGCAAGATGTCAAAGAAGCACGGGATCTGTCTTCGCCGTTAAATGTGTCACTCTATGCCATCGCCGTCGAGGGGCAAAGCGACATCCCCAAAGCCTTATCAAAATTCACCCCCGATACGGTGGATGTCATATGGCTGGTGCTTACTTCCGTTACCTGCAACTTCGAATCCATCACCCTCCATATCAATCATGCGCTCAATGCCAAGCTGCCGCTGGTGGGGCTTTCCGCCTCTCATGCCAAGGCAGGCGCACTCATTGCTTTTTCCGTGGATTGTCATGACATCGGGGTTCAGACCGCTTTACTGGCCCGGTCCGCCGCAGGCTCTGATTCCAAAATTGTCACACCCCGAAAAATAGACCTCTATGTCAATCCGGATACGCAAAAAAAGTTGAACTTCAGCGACATGGTTTTGCCAAAGGATATAAAACTCATTCAGTATTGACAGGCGGCGGTCAACCTCCCGGGGGCGCCCCCCTGTTTTGGCAAGGGCAGCCATGCCCGCTACGGCAAATCCACGACCACGGCCTCCCGCAGCACGATGTCTATGGTGCCGATAATGATGGCGCTCTTGATAAGCACCGGCACCTGCCGCTTGTCGTCCGTCAGCCAGATTTCCATCTTTCCTTTTTGCTGGAATACGCCTTCAAATTTGATGTGTGGCTGCACCACGATGCATTTGAATTTTCCGGCCGGCACGGCCACGGTTTCACGCCGCAGGGTCTCCACCACCACCTCATAGCTTTTGCCGTCATCCGCCACCACGGGAAACGCGGTCTTCTGGCCAAGCTGGCGGATATTCAGCGTGCGGTAGTAGTAAAACTCGGACAGGATGTCTTGCACCCAGGGCATGGCCGGAATAACGGTCCTGCCCTTGTCTTTGATCACCTGGCGGTTGATTTGATCATACACCATATAGGAATCATTGGAGTAAGATCCTTCGCGCAGGTGTTTTTCATAGCGCCAGGAAAAAAGGCCCTGGGCGTCGAAAAAGGATTCGATGCGGTCGCGCACGACAAAGAACCATTCAAACGCCGGGTGCGTCCGTGCGGTTGCGACCAAATGCAGGATGGGACGGCCGTGCATCTCCGGACCTTTTTGCACGGCCAAGGTGGCATAGCCGGCGGAAATGCCGAAATACTCCACGGAAAAAGTCAGGCTTTCACCCGGACCAAAAGCAGCGTTTGTTCTTTGTGGAAAAACCACAGTGGCGGTGCCGGTGGGTGAGGGCTTGGCTTGGTCCTGTGGCTTCCCCGGGGGCGCAGGCTGTATTGCCGGCGTTGCCGGCTGTATGCCGGCTTCAGCCGCGGCCATGGTTTCCCATTGCAAAACCTGCCCGGGATGAATGAGATCCGGATTGCTGATGTTGTTCTTTCGGGCGATAACAGGATATTGTCTCGGGTCGCCTAAAAAGCGCGCACTGATTCTCCACAAGCAATCCCCCTCTGCGACCACGTAGGTTTGGAGGGCCGGTTGTGCCGCTGCGGCTGGAACCACTTCCGGAGTCGCTTGCTTCCCGGAAGGAGGTGTCCGCTGCGGTTCGGGCGTGGGGGTGGCTGTACACTGAGGCGTGATCTTGATGACTTTAAATTCTGTTTTTCCGGTTGCGCAACCGGAAAGGACGACCGCCAGCGCTGCGATGATGACGTGTAGCCGGAATGTTTCCCTCATCCTATCACTCCGCTGGCAGTAGCCATTGTCCGACTTGGCCGGCCACGCTTTCAAGCGGCACCTGCTCCACGGCCAGCGGGTTTTCCCGGGCAGGCGTCAAGACCGCCGCCTTCCTGCCCAAAGGTCCCCAGCGCAGCGGGCCTGTCACTCCGCTGGCGGGAAAGACCGAGACCACGGCCGTGCCCACAGCGCAGGCCAGATGCAAAGGCCCGGTGTTGCCCGCCACCACCACCCGGGCGCAGGCCAGCAGAGCTGCAAACTGCGGCAGGCTGATGGCCTGTTCCAGCCGCAAGACCGCCTGTTCGCAATATCCTGCTGCAACCTGGAGCTGTTTTTGTTCCTGCGGGGTTCCGGTCAGAACTATTTTGCATTGAAATTGCTTCATGATCATATTGGCCAGGCGCCCGTATCTTTCCGCACCCCAATTGGCTGCAGAACCGCGGCCGCCAGGATGGATGGCCACCAGCCGGTCGCTCACAGCCACTCCCTGTTGCCGCAGGTAATCCCTGGCCCAGGCGCGTGCCTCGGGAGGCGGTTCAAGACAGGGTGCCTGCAATTCGGCCCGCACACCCAGCTCCCGCACCAGGTCCAGGTTGTATTCCGCCTCATGCTTTTCGGCCTGTGCCCGGCTGTGCTTGACCCGGCGGGTATATAAAAAAGACCACCAACGCCTTCCGGTTCCCACCCGGCAGGGAATGCCCGCACGCAACAGGGCCCAGGAAACGCGCCGGTCCGGGAAAACGGCCAGCGCCAAGTCAAAGGCATGACCCTTCAGTTCTGCAATCAATCCCCGCAAGCCCAGGCCGCGATGCACACCCTGCCGGTCATAGCTTATTGCCTGGTCCACCCCCGCCTGCAGCATCACCAGGTCGCGGGTGCGGGGGGAAACCAGCATGCACACCCGGCTGCCGGGGAAAGCCTTTTTTAACGCTGTGCACACCGGCAGCGCCAACAGGGTGTCGCCCAAGGCGTCTGTCCGGCAGACCAAAATGTTTTTTTCACCCGTCCTCACGTTCGCGGCTCCTGGGGTCGTTCCGTAGGACCACAATCAATTCCGCAGCCTCATATAAATCCTGCGCCACGTGTTCAGGCATGCCGCCCGCCTGCGGCCATTGGGCGCGGGTCTTCATCCCATAACCGGTAAGCACCAAGATACTCCTCACTCCTGCCTCCCGGCCGAAATCAATGTCTGTTTGTTTATCCCCCACCACCCAGCTGGCGGCCAGATCCACCCCATGTTCCCGCACCGCCCGGTACAACATGCCCGGTTTTGGCTTCCGGCATTCACACTCCCGCGCATACCCGGCCACCACCCCGTCTTGCCAATGCGGACAATAATACACCGCATCCACGCCTGCATCCCGGGCGCGCAGCAGCTCCTGCATGCGCGCGTTGACCGCCTGCACGTCCTCTTCCCTAAAAAAACCGCGGGCCACACCCGACTGATTGGAGGTGACAATGATGAAAAAACCGGCCGCCTGCAGGCGCCGGATGCCTTCCGCGGCGCCGGGCAAAAGTTCCACGCCCGCAGGATCGGATAAATACTCCGCCTCCCGGATAATGGTGCCGTCCCGGTCTAAAAAAACCGCTTTTCTGCCCATCTGCGTCTTCCTTTGCCAAGGCGCGGACTTTATTTTTTTTGCGCCCGGGGTTTTCTTCCGATCACATGAAACTGGAGCTTGACCAGCCTGCGGTACAGCCCCTGCTTGCTCATCAGCTGGGCGTGCTGTCCGCGCTCCACGATTCTCCCTTCATCCAGGACCACGATCTGATCCGCATGCTGGACGGTGGACAGCCGGTGGGCAATAACAAAGGTCGTGCGGTTCTTCATGAGTTTTTCCAGGGCATCCTGAATCAGGCGTTCGGACTCCGTATCCAACGCCGAAGTGGCTTCATCCAAAATGAGAATCGGCGGATTTTTCAAGATTGCCCGGGCAATAGCCAGGCGCTGTCTTTGACCGCCGGAAAGCCTTACTCCCCGCTCGCCAATGGCCGTGTCATAGCCGTGCCGGGTCTGCATGATGAATCCGTGCGCATTGGCGGCTTTGGCCGCTGCTTCGATTTCCTGCAATGCGGCTTGGGGCTTGCCGTAGGCAATGTTGTTGCGGATGGTGTCGTTAAAAAGGATGGTCTCCTGCGTCACCAGGCCGATCAGGGAGCGCAGATCGTTTTGGACGATGTTTTTGATGTTCAGGTCATCCATCATGATCTCCCCGGCCGTGACCTCCATGAAGCGGGGAATCAGATCCACCAGCGTGGTCTTGCCGGCGCCGGAGCGGCCGACAATGGCCAGCACCCCTCCGGCGCGCACGGTCAATTGGATGTCCTGCAGCACCATTTTATCCGGCTGGTAGGCAAAGCTCACGTTTTTAAACTCGATTTTGGATTTGATGGTTTTAATATGCCGCGCGTGCGGAGCATCCTGGACGAGCGGCTTTTTATCCAGCAGCTCAAAAACCCTCTGCGCGGCGGCCAGGGCCTGTTGCACGGTGTTGTTGATGCCGGCCAGGGCCTTGACCTGGGGATACAACGAAGCCAGCCCGCCCAAAAAGGCGAAAAAAGTCCCTGAAGTCGACTGCCCGTTGATCACCTGTGTGCCTGACCAGACAATCATGAAACAGATGCCCAGCGAACCGATAAACTCCATCAACGGGCTGGAAATGGCGGTTTTGCGCAAGGCACGCATGACCAGGTTGAAATACTGTTGCAGTTCGGCGCCAAAGCGCTTTATTTCATAGGCCTGCATGGTAAAAGCCTTGACCACGCGGATGCCCGTGATGCTCTCATGCAAAACCGTGGTGATATCCGCCATTTTGGCCTGGGATTCCCGGGAAATGCGGCGCAGGGCCTTGCCGATGGAAATAATGGGATAGACGGCGACGGGAAAAACAAAGAGGGAGACGACCGCCAGTTTCCAATCCAGGTAAAAAAGCAGAATCACGAGGGCGACGATGTTTAACAGCGATCCCAGCAGGCGGCCCAGGACATTGGAGACCGCGGATTGCATGAGGGTGGCATCGTGCGTGACCCGCGAAATAAGCAGCCCGCTGCGCTGGTTGTGGAAAAAAGCCAGTTCCTGGTTCATGAGGTGCGCATACAGCTGGTTGCGCAGGTCCATGACAATACGGTTGCCGATGTTGTTGATCAGGTAGTCCTGGCCGTAAGTCGAAAACCCCTTGAATAAATACGTGAGCAGAATGGCAACCGGAACCAGGCGCAGGTAAAACAAGGCCTGGGCGTGGTCCGGATTGCCTAAAACCTTGTCCAACACCGGCTTGATCAGGTACATGCCTAAAGCCGTCAGCCCGGCTGTGACCGCCAGGCAAACAAAGGCGGCGATGATTCTCATGATATAAGGTTTGGCGTATGTCAATAGCCGCAAATATAATTTCATGCCATTTTGCCCCGTGAAAATTTGCATTCTAGGCAAATTCATTCATTTTTTGCTCAGCGCCACCCTGCCGGCGTCAAGTTGAAGCCGGGAACCCGCAACCCTGCTGTTGGAGAAATCATTCCTGTAATCCAATACCTCTGCACAACCTGCGGATAGGGTTTGAAAGCCTTTTTTTGGTCACCGACAAATTTTGGTTATTCTAGCACACATCCATGCTTTTCCCAGACCTAAAATACCCCTTATGCGTGCCCGGAAAAAAGCCAAGGCCCGCATTTCGCGGGCCTTGGCTTTTTTCACCTTTTTTGCATCCGTACACAACCGGTGGTGCGCTTACTGCGGAATCCGGATGATGACCTCCACGCGCCGGTTTTTCTCGCGCCCTGCCGCTGTGCGGTTGGTGGCGATCGGCTGTGTGGGCCCCCAGCCCTTGATCGAGAGCATGTAATCCGGAACATTCTGCTGGTCCACCAGGAAGCGCCGGACAGATTCTGCCCTTACCAGGGACAGCCGCATATTGAGCTTCTTCGACCCGGTTGAATCCGTGTGCCCTTCCAGGGTGACTTCGCTGTTGGGTTCGTCCAGGCACAAATAGGCGCTCTTGATGACTTTGTCAAACATATCCGCCGTGAGGTACGCTTTGCCCGTGTCAAAAAGAATGCCGCCGACCTTGATGGTGGTCCGGTTTTCATTGGGATACACCTGTCCCAAAACAGGACGGAGCTTGTCGGAGACAAGCACCTGGTTGTCCTGTTCGTCGTTGTAGGTTAAATCGTATCGGTAGTTGGCGTTGTTGGGCACCACGGCTCCTTCTCCGTCCTTGGCGTCCCAGGCAAAGGCTTTGAAGAGTTCCTCCTGTGTCTGGTACGTCCGTATCATCCGGTTGGCGGCGTCGAAAATGTCCAGTTTCCAACTCTTGGTGTTTTTAACCGGTTCTTTGATTGAGAAATACACCTTGTCCGGATAAATCTCATAGTTTTTACTGGTGTAGAGCTTGGGAATGGTGTCCACAATAACCAATGTTCCCTGCACACTCTTGGTCCCGCCAGCAGTCTGCATGGTCAAAGTCCAGGGATACTGATCCTTGGAAGAAACCCGCTTCTGCCGGTATTTGCCGTTCCAGACATACGACCTTTCAGGCGCGCCGCGGCCTTTATAGCTTTGCAGCACCGTGCCCCGCTTGTCCATGATCTCCATGCTCCAGGATTCCACCTCGCCAAGATCGTCGGCGATGCGGGGGACGATGGTCAGCGTGCCCTTGAAACCGATAAACTCCCCGCGCAATTTGGGTATCTTGCCGGACAAGGTCGGCTGCGCTGTTGGACGCTGGGTTGGCGTGGGTGTCACGGTGGGCGTGGCAGCCATGGTCGGTGTCATGGTCGGCGTGGGCGTTGCCGGCGGGGCCACCAAGGCCCCGGTATGCCAGTCCATGGAGATGCGTTGATTCCATTCCGGGCTCTGGCCCGGGTAGGTCCCTAATTCCCGGCCGTAATAAGCCCAGTTAATATTGATAAAACTGGTCACCAGGGAAACGCCGGCCGTGGGATATCCTTGATGCATGCCCCCGCGCAGGGCGATTAAGCCGGAGAGCAGGAATTCCACACCCACGCGGAATTTGGAGAAATTGATGGCAGCGGCGTTGTTGGGCGAATTTTTGAATTCATTGTCGCCCTGCCAGTTTAATTCCACCACGTCGATGGCCAGCGTCGAGCCCAAGTCTTCAAAGTTGAGCCACCAGGGTTTATACCCGAAACCGATTTTTAAATTTGGTATCATGACCTCGTCCAGCATGCGGGTATAGAGGTCCGCGCACACCAAAGCAAAAGTCACTTCCTTGGTGGGCTGATACAGGACGCCCAGGTCAAAGCCTCCGCCCCACAAGGGGGTGAGTTCAAAATCATCAAAGTCCGCCACGTTTTGGTTCTCCGCAAAGGACCGCACCATCTGCGTGGCCTTGATGGTAAAACCCGTGGCCAGATAACCGAACATGGGAATGTCCCAGCCAAAACCCCAGGAAAGGGTTTCCATCAGTCCGGCACGGAGATTCCAATTGGCCTCGGGCAGCAAAATGGCTCCTGTTTCCAAAAGCCCGTCGTTATACAGCCAGGCGCCGAATCCGAAGCCCGGCTGGATGTATTTGACATTGGTGTCAGAATAAAAATGCATCCGGGTGTGGGACAGCTGGTCCACGGCTTCAATGACTTCCGGGGACATGTCTCCGCTCATCAAGGAAGAAAAATCCCCCGCGTGTCCGAACAAATAAATCAGGTTGTCGAAGGATTTGGCATCCGTGCCGACGCAGTAATCCGGAAAAGTGAACCTCCAGTAATTGATGCGCGCCAGCCCGGCCGGATTGTAAAAAATGGCATTTTCATCATCCGCCACGGCAATGAAAGCCCCGCCCATGCCCATGGGGCGCACCCCCTGGATGAAAATCCGCTCCGTGTTGTCACCCAGGATGAATTGCTGGCGCCGGGATTCCGCCCCCTGCGAGGTCTGCGGGACCAGCATGAGCGCTGCTGCTGCACAGATCTGCAAGATTCCGGATATGCGTTTGAACATTGCCTGCCTCCCTTAGGCTTACTGGTACGCCAGAATATCCCAATCCGCAAAAAGGTCGAGAATATCGTTTATCGTATCCTCCGCCTTGCTGTTGGCGGCGGCGACCCGCAGGCGGGCGACAGCCGCATGCACGTCGTTTTGAATGCTGATGATGAAGCTTGGCAGAGGCTGGTTTCCTCCGCTATCCGCCAGCCAGAGGAATTCCTGCGACAATTGGTTCAGCACAGAGGCGGAAAGACCCCACGCCGCCACTTCCGCCGAGTCCTTGTCAAACATTTGAATGCTGAAGGTTCCTGCCAAGGTCTGCATGCGGGCCGCCACTTTGAGCGCGTAAAACAAACCGGCCGTCAGATTGACATTCACATCATCAAAACGGTATGGCCCGTCTGTTTGTCCCAGGGCAATGGGATCCAGGGTGAAAACCAGGGTGGCGAGGATCTGCTCCACTTCGGCCATGGAGGAAACGCCCCAATCCGCAGGATGGATCAGCTCCACCACCTCGTTGCTGCCGCTGTCCTGATCCAGGGTGGATAGCAGGGTGTTCATGAACTCGCCCAAACTGAACCCCTGGGCCCGCAGATAGGCTTCGGCATACCCCATGCGCGCCTCAGAGTCCCTGGGATTGTGCTCGCAAGCGAGACGGAAATACTCGGCTGCCTTGACATAATCCCCTCGCGAAATGGCCGCTTTGCCGTCCGCCACCAGCACATGGGAATTGGATTCCTTGCCGTCCGAATGCATGGTGGCAAACAGGTTGCAGCCCGACAGCGTCAACAGCAGGGGAAGAATCCACAGGAGGTGAGGAAAACTTGTTCGCATAGGCATCCACCCCGTTTCTTGTTAAAAAGTATATTCCGGCGCCAGAATCGCGTCATTGCTCCCGGCATGTTTTCAATATTTCCTTTTTAACATTTTTTCCT
>JAFGIQ010000164.1 GCA_016929575.1 candidate division FCPU426 bacterium | reverse complement strand
GGGGCGTGCCGTCAATGGCATTGGTGATAAAAAGCGGCATCAATTTTTCCGGGTATTGCCGGGGGCCAAAATTATTGGACGAACGCGTGATTAAAACCGGCAGCCGGTAGGTGTGCCAATACGCCAGCACCTGCAAGTCGCCGCCGGCTTTGGAGGCGGAATAGGGGCTGGAGGGCCGCAAAGGGTCGGTTTCATGAAATCCGCCCCGGGCGATGGACCCGTAGACTTCATCCGTGGAAACCTGCACAAAACGCTTTACCTGGTGCCGCCGTACTGCTTCCAACAGGGTCTGGGTTCCCACAACATCCGTGGTGGCAAATTCCTCCGGCCGCAGGATGGATCGGTCCACGTGGGTTTCCGCCGCAAAATTAAGGATCACTTCGATGCGGTATCTGCGCACAATGTCATTGACCAGTTTGGCGTTGCAGATGTCGCCCCGGACAAAGGTGAAACGGGGGTTTTTTTTGGCCTCGGCCAGGTTTGCCGGATTGCCCGCATAGGTCAGTTTGTCCAGCACCACCACCTGGTCGCGCGCGTGCCGCTGCAGGCGCACATCCACATAATGCGAGCCGATAAAGCCGGCCCCGCCGGTTACTAAAACACGCATGGGTCTCCCTGCCTTTTTTATTTTTTCAGTCTGCGCTCGCGTTGCAACATGACATTGGCTTCAAACCACGAATCGATGGATTCGCCGGCATCCGCCCAATGCCCCTGCAGTATGCCGTACTGCATCTGCCTGCGCCTGATATAGTGGTTGTTGACATCCGTGATTTCCAGCTCGCCGCGCCGGGAGGGTTTGAGGGTTTTGATGATCTTAAAAACCTGGGCGTCATAAAAATAGACGCCTATCACCGCATAGGGAGAGGGTGGAGCCTTCGGCTTTTCAACGATTTTGATGATGCGTTCCCCCTTAAACTGCGGTACGCCGTAGGCGGAAAGGTTTTCGACCGCCTTGAGCAGAATCATGCCGCCCCGGGAGTGTTGGTGGTATTGCCTGACAAAGGGCTGCAGGGAATCAAACACCAGGTTGTCCCCCAAAAAAACAAGCAGCGGATGCCCCTCGCAAAACTCCTCCGCCAACCCCAGGGCCTCGGCAATTCCTCCCTCGCCCTTTTGATAGGTGTATTGCAGGCGCCGGATGCCAAAACTGCGGCCGTCGCCGAGCAGCCGCAGAAAATCACCGGCATTATTGCCGCCCGTCACCAGCATGATCTCGTCGATCCCGGCCTCCACCATTTTCCTGAGCGGATGGAAGATCATCGGCTGGTCATAGACCGGCAGCAAATGCTTGTTGGTGATGTTGGTCAGAGGCTTAAGACGCGTTCCCAGTCCTCCGGCGAGGATAACGCCTTTGAGAGGCTTGGACATGTGCTCCTCCTTGCTGGATGCGCTGTTTTTCCTATTTTCTGCCCACGCCGCGATAGGAAAAACCCAGCGCCTTTACTTTCTCCGGGTCGAGGATATTGCGGCCGTCCACGATGACGGGTGTCTTCATCAGATTTTTCACCCGTTCCAGGTCCATTTCCTTGAATTCATTCCACTCGGTAAATATCACCAGGCAATGGGCGCCGGCCACGGCCTCGTAGGCATTCTCCGCCAGCTTGACGTTGACCAGCAGCTGGCGGGCGTTCTCACCGGCGGCAGGATCATAGGCGCGCACGCGGGCTCCGTTCTCCTGCAATTCCTTGATCACTTCCAACGCCACCGCTTCGCGCAGGTCGTCGGTGTTGGGTTTAAAGGACAGGCCGAGGGCTGCGATCTGCTTGCCTTCCAGCGGTCCGAGCAGGTCCTTGATGCGGGCGAGCATGGATTTTTTCTGCAGGATGTTGGCCTGCACCACGGCTTTTAATATCTTGAAATCATACCCTTCCTTCTCCGCCTTGTGGATCAATGCCGAAACATCCTTGGGAAAGCAGGATCCGCCGTATCCGGCGCCGGCATTGAGAAAAGCCGGACCAATGCGCGCATCCAGCCCCATGCCAAAAGCGACCTTGCTGACATCCGCGTCCACTTTCTCGCAGACATTGGCGATTTCATTAATAAAGGTTATTTTGGTGGCAAGAAAAGCGTTGCTCGCATATTTGATCATTTCCGCGGAACGCAGGTCCGTGGCGATGATTTTTGCTTCCAGCGGTTCGTACAACTCGCCCACGCGTGCAGCCGCCACCGGGTCATTGGTCCCGATCAAGATGCGGTCCGGCTGCAAAAAATCATGTACCGCCGAACCCTCCCGCAAAAACTCCGGGTTGGACACCACCTCCACTTTGTGCTGGCCGCCGCTGTGTTCCTCGATGATACTGGCCACCAGGTCCCCCATCCCTACGGGAACCGTGCTTTTGTCCACGACGATTTTATGGCCGTTGAGGTTCCTGCCGATGCCTGCGGCCACCTGTTTGACCGCGGCAAGATCCGCCTCTCCCGTCTCCAAAGGGGGCGTGCCCACGGCAATAAAGATGAATTCCGATTTTTCCACCCCCAGCTTCAAATCCGTGGTGAAAGTCAAGCGTTTATCGAGGTTATGGTCTATCAATTCCTGCAACCCCGGCTCATAGATGGGCACAATCCCCTTTTGCAGTTTTTCTATTTTCCCGGTATCATTGTCCACGCCGATGACTTCATTGCCCAGATCCGCAAAGCAGGCGCAGGTAACCAGGCCCACATATCCTGTCCCAACCACGCAGATTTTCACAAGCACCCCTCCCTAAAACACCGCTGTTACAACCGGCGGTTGTCGCCCATCCTGTACCCGTTTTGTATTGGGGCACCGCTGGTTGTTTTGGTTTTTTCAAGGCGCCTTTGCTTTCCGCAGGCCCCTGACTGATGTTTTTTTACTGATGTGTCCGCCGTGCCCCTTCATGGCGCAAGGACGTTTCGCACCACGCCCAGCTTATCCACGCCGGCGGAAAAAAGAGAGGGAATTATAGCATTTCTCATAATTTCCAACAAGACCAAACCCCGGCTTTTTTGACATCCGCACCAGGGTCTTCATTCACCCACACTCAACCCGCTGGGACCGCCCATGCCGACTTTGATTTCCGGGAAAGCTTTCAGGTTGATCCCAAAACCCAATTCGAGGTTTCCATCCGCGTAGATTTTAAAACCGGCCTGCATTTCCCAGCAGTGCAGATCACGCGACAGATTGATGGAAAAATTGGTGAATTCCTGTTTGACGAAATCATACTGCAGGCTGCTGTTTAAGCCTATGCCCCAGGCCGGCTTATACCCTCCGCTGAGCACTCCGAAAAGGGAGTGATCCTGCTCCAAGACGCCGACATACGAATAGGATCCGCTCAAGGAAATATTCCAATTCTTACCGTAACTGCTGCTGGAAACATAAGCGGAGGTGATGCGTTCCCTGATCCAATCGTGCTGCCCCTGCCAGTTGAGGGAAAGGAATGACCCCAGGGAGGCCCGGCCGTTGAAACTCAGCGGATCCATGCGTTCCCGCCACTCATCCGTTTCATCCTGCAAAAGCAGATGGTATCCGCTGTTCCCCTGCAGGGAGAAAAAGTCCCCCAAAAAATAATCCGCCCCCAGTCCGATCCGGTTGCCGGTGACGCCGGCCCGCGGCAGGATACGCTCCCCCCCCAAAGGCCATTTGCGCGCGAATTCATGGGACAGGCGGGTCTGCAGCAGGTGGGTGGGTTTGGTATAGCGGTAATTGACCCACTTGTTGGTCAAGGTGACGAGGGTCGAGTAGGCGCCGCTATATTCAGTGGGTGGTATCCCCGCATCCGGGCCAAAATCCGGATCATGCCCCTCCCGGTAAACGGCGTTGACCGGGAAAGACAGGGAACCGGAAATGCTGGGTTGGGTCAACACCCATAGGGGAAGGGTGTAGGTCTGGGTGAAAGACGGCGTGCAGTTTAAAAAATCGTTATAGCGGATGCGTCTGTCCTCTGCCGGTCCCAGACGGGTATAAGGGCGGCTGTAGCTGGCGTTCATGCTGAAATAAATGGGCTGCAGGATATGTGCCACCCGGCGGGAGTAGAGGGAAAAACCGGCGTTGGGCAGTTCACGGCTGGCGGTGGCGTATTGATTGGTGTATGGGTCCAGGCTTTCCACGTTATTCACGCCCACGCTTAGAAAATACGTGTCCTCCCGGTGGGAATACGACAGATAGGACTTCTGTTGAAAAGCATCCACGAGGTCATACGAGAATTCCCGGTTGAAATAGTGGTCGGACAGGTACTCCGCATTCAGCTGCAACAGGTCCTTTTCGGAAAATTCATGGCGATTGGCCAGATTGGCCGTCCAGCGCTCGGCATCCAGCTCCTCGTCCTTGACATACCAGACCGAGAAGTCGCCCACGCCTTTGCCCAAAAGGGCGTACTGCACATGCTGTTCCAGCCCGGCGCCGACGCCTTTTTTTTCCATAAAATCCAGGAGCACGGCCCCGTAGTTTTCCTCCCACAGGTAATAATTGAAGCGCAATTTGACGAAAAAACCCTCAAAATCATTATAGCCCACGCGCACGGAAAAAGGCGGGCGCTTGTCTTTGAGGGAGCGCCTGAACCAGGGCAGGTAAAACAGGGGCGTGGTGCCGACATAGACAACCGCATGATGGGCGGTCAATGATTCGTTCAAGACAATATCTATCTGTTTGGCGGTCAGATGGTAATGGGGATGGCGGGCATTGCAGGTGGTAAACCGGGCCTGGGAAATGGTCACGTTTTTTTCGCCTTGCTTCTCGACGCTCTCGCCTTGGTAATACCAGGGATGCGTGGCAAAAAGAATTCCGCGCATGAGGGTGCTTCGGTCCTTGAGATTATATTCCATTTCAGCGCATTGAATCCGCCGGTCCTTTTCAACCAGCACCACATCGCCCCGGGCATAGACCATGTTGGTGACAAGGTCGGTCTCGGCCTCCTTGGCAGTCAGGGTGAGCTGGCCGTACCAGACCCGCACGTGCCCCGCCGCATGCAGCCGGCTGTCCGCTTCCTGGTACTGAAAACGGTCGGCGAAAAGAGTCGCCTTTTCCTGTTGTGCGGTCGCGGTAGCTGTGCCCGCCTCAACGGCCGTGGCTGAGGAATCCGGCTTGAGTTGTTGGGCGGCGGCAGGCCCGCACACCGCCAGGAGCAATAAAAAAACCGGCGCACGAAAAAAAAGCACGCCAGTTTTTCTCGGTATATGCCTATGCATTTTTCCTGCCCGGCGGAAAACGCCAGAAAGCATCAGATAATGGTCTGCTCGGTTGCCTTATCAAAGAAATGAGCCTTGCTCATATCAAAGACCAGGTCGATATCTTGGTTTACCTCCAACTGCTCGTAGGAGGCAACCCGAGCAATAAATGGGCTTTTTCCGGTGGTCAGGTACAGCAGTGCTTCGGCGCCCATGGGCTCTACCACTTCCACCGTGGCCGTGATGGTGTTGTCCGGCGAGGCGTTGGAGGCGTAGACCTTGTCAAAAATGTCTTCCGGCCTGATGCCCATCGTCAGATCGCGGCTGGCATATTCCTCCAGCGCTGCCGCATGGTCATCGTGTACTTTAACGGTAAAATTCTCCTCCGAAAAATAAACGGCGTCCTTTTTCTTGACCAATGTTCCGTCCATGAAATTCATGGACGGCGACCCGATGAAACTGGCCACGAATTTATTGCTGGGTTGATCGTAGAGGGTGATCGGGTCGGCGATCTGCTGGATAAGCCCGTCCTTCATGACCACAATGCGGTCACCCATGGTCATGGCTTCTATCTGGTCATGGGTCACGTAGATCATGGTTGCCTGCAAGCGGGTGTGGAGTTTGCTGATCTCTGCGCGCATCTGCACCCGCAATTTGGCGTCCAGATTCGACAGGGGTTCGTCAAAGAGAAAAACCTTCGGTTTTCTGACAATCGCCCTTCCCAGGGCGACACGCTGGCGCTGGCCGCCGGAGAGAACCCGCGGCTTTTTATCCAGGATTTCGGTGATGCCCAGAATGTCCGCCGCTTCCAGCACGCGCTGCTTTATCTCCTCCCGGGGCAATTTCTTCATTTTCAAGCCGAAGGCCATGTTTTCGTACACATTCATATGCGGATAAAGGGCGTAGTTTTGAAAAACCATCGCAATATCCCGGTCTTTGGGGGGCACGTCATTGACCATTTTGTCTTCAATGAAAATTTCCCCCTCCGTGGCTTCTTCCAGCCCTGCAATTAAACGGAGGGTGGTGGATTTTCCGCACCCGGACGGCCCGACCAAAACAATAAATTCCTTATCCTCGCAGCTTAAATTGATATTTTTAACCGCTTCCTTGGGCTTCCCGGGTTTGTCGGGGAATCTTTTCCAAACGTTTTTCAAGACGACACGAGCCAAAGTGGAAACCTCCTTGAATAACCTCAAACGTATTCATGCTGACGTTGTAGGCAGGCCTAAGCAAGAAAAAGAGACAGAATTTTTTTTATTTTACAGACTCCATGCTTTGACTGTCAATCATTATTTCTGCTTTTGGCCGGGAAAAGCCGCCGGCTTGCCTTTTGCACAGCAGCCCGCACGCGCATTCCAGCCGTGCCGCCCCAGGATTTTTTTCTCCTGATACTATCGGCGACTTGCACCACCTGCTGAATGCCGGGCTGAAAGCGGGAATGAAATGTCCGCCAGCGTTCCAGGGAAAAATCCTCCAAAGCGAGGTTTTCCCGGGCGGCAGAGGTCACGGCCCGCCCCACGGCGGCATGCGCCTCACGGAAAGGCACGCCCTGGCCCACCAGATGATCGGCGGCATCGGTGGCGGTCGGAAAACCCCGTTTGCAGGCGGCAAGCATGTTATCCCGGTTGAAGGTCAGGGTCAGCAGCATGGGCGGCAATACAATGCAGGTTTGGATCAGCAAGTCGGCTGTGCGAAACACCGGTTCCTTGTCCTCCTGTAAATCCCGGTTATACGTCAGGGGCAGTCCCTTGCACACCGTCAGCAGCGCCATCAGGTGGCCGATGACGGCGCCGGAGCGTCCGCGCATCAACTCCGCTATGTCCGGATTGCGTTTCTGGGGCATGATCGACGAGCCGGTGGAAAAACCCTGATCCAGGGTAAGAAAACCAAATTCGCTGCTGGAAAACCAGACCAGCTCCTCGGCCAAACGGGAAAAATGCACGGCGCAAATGGCCGCGGCAGATAAAAATTCCAGGCAAAAATCACGGTCTGCGACTGTATCCATGGAATTGCTGGAAACCCGGGAGAATCCGAGCCAGCGGGCTGTCTGGTGCCGGTCAATGGGATGGCTGGTGCCGGCCAAGGCAGCCGCGCCCAGTGGCAATTCATCCAACCCCCCCTTGAGCAATTCACGAAAACGCATTTCATCCCGGTGAAAAGCCTCCAGATGCGCCAGCAGCCAATGCGAAACCAGCACCGGCTGCGCCACTTGCATATGCGTGTAACCGGGCATCGCCCAGTCCACATGCTTCCGGGCCTGCCGGCACAAGGCCTCCTGCACCCGGAGCAAGCCCCGGATGATTTCTTCGCACTCGTCCCGCAAATACAGTTTCAGATCCGTCAGTACCAGATCATTGCGGGAGCGGGCGGTATGCATTTTTCCGGCCACCGGACCTGCCAGTTCGCGCAGACGCCGTTCCACCAGCATATGCACGTCCTCATCATCGGCGCGCACGGCCATCCTGCCCTGCTCCCACTCCTTGAGGATCTTTTGCAGCCCCTGCTGGATGATACGCGCCTCCTGGCGGCTGATAATGCGCTGCTGGCGCAACATGTCCACGTGCGCTTGGCTGCTGGCCACATCGTATGGCAGCAGGCGCATGTCCACCTCCAGTGACGAGGAGTATCTTTC
>JAFGIQ010000163.1 GCA_016929575.1 candidate division FCPU426 bacterium | reverse complement strand
TCTGCGCATTGCCGCCCTGCTGACCCAGGCGGCGTCCTCGCTGGCATACATCAGCCGGCAGCCCGGCGCGCAGGACCAGGGGCTGACCCGGGCGCAGGAAAGCAGGATGAAGCGGGAGGCTGATCTTGCGGCGGTGAAATACTTTTACCTCATTCTCAACCGGGCTATTTCCGAATTTTTGGTGACAGGATCGGTCAAAGGCGGCAGCGACTGGTTTATCCGCGGCTTGAACAACCACGTCCCCCGCAGAATAAAGAACATCCTCCGCCATCCCTCCCTGGAACGCGTGGGCAGGATTGCGTACGGAGGCGTGCTTCACCGCAGCCTGCGCGTTTTACAGGACCGGTTCAACCGCTGGCTCTTCAGGCGCCTGGATTTGCAGGGCCTGTACGGACAGCTCGCCTTGCTGAAGGAAACCCTGGACAACCGGACCGGCGTGCGGCCGGAATTGTTCCAGCGCCAGCTGCTGGAGACCCGTCAGCGCCTCATTCATCTGCTGGCCCTGGTTTCCGGCTGCTTGTATTTGCGCACCCGCCAGGAAGAGCGGTTGTGGGGCTACGGCGACGAACGCCGCACCATCATCATGGAGCAGATTGACATTGTCGGGCTGTCCCAATTGGTCACGCATTTGGAGGACATCATTCACGGACAAGCGCAGCCCGACAGCCTGGATTACAGCCAGTTGCGGGAACGGGTGGGCCTGTTTCAGCATCTTTTCCGCAATGTCCTGGAGTACGCGCGGGAAAAGGTCGCCGACACCTCCCATCAAACCCCCTATCGCTGGGGCGTTTTTTGCAACCACGGGGAAAAGCAGGACTTCAGCCAGGCGGGGCTGTATGCCAAGCTGGAGCAGGATCTCAAGGCCGGCAAGGACCGCGTGCATTTTATCTGGGCCATGGGCGGCGGCGCGGACGTGCTCTCGGGCGTGAAGCGGCGCCGGGAATTGGATTCCTTTTATCAGGAAATCCGGGCTGAACAGACGGCGCGCAAACAGCCTTGCGGCAATTTGCGAATAGTACTTTTAACCTCGGCGGAAAAGCGGATCGGGTATGTCAATCCCTCGGAGAATCCGGCTGCCTGGCGCGGAGAACAAAATCCCCTCTATCTGCTGGAGGAGGATTCGCTCAATGACCCGGGCCGCGGAGACCTTTCCTTTCAGCGCCGCCAGGCAGGAGTAATCGCGCCCGAGGATATCGTGGGCACAGCCAGCCGATTCAAAAACATCATCCTGCAGGCCACGTCCTGGACCAAAGTCCGCGGCGCGGGCCGGAAACTGGATGAAGCCTATCTGGTGGAGGAACTGACCCGGGCCGGGGAAAACGCGGAAATCTACCTGGTGGCGCTGACTGAGAGCGTGGGCAAGACCGCCGGCCACCTGGCTGATTTCATGCGCAGCGGTTTGGACTCGCCTGCGGACACCATGTCCCTGGAATTATACGAGCACGGCGGCGATGCCATTGCGCTCATGCACGCGGGCGACAAGGAGGCCATTGTCTCTCCGACCAATGAGAAATTCGCCACCCAAGTGGCCCGCCACCTGGGCGACCTGCTGCCCGGGACCGATTGTTTTTTCACCCTCAGCGGGCTGGGAAACGATTTTGAATCGTACCACAAATGGATCAATGAAGTGCTGCGCTACCTCCTCAAGGAGGGCGCGGTGGCCGAGATCGTGGCGCCCTGGGCTGCCGGGGTGAGTGAGGGCGCGTCCCTGGCTGAAAGCGTTTCCGGCCAGGTGTACTCGTTTGCCAACAAGCGCGGATTGAAGCAGATCACGGGCAAGAGCCTGAGCAACACCTGCTACCGGTTGTTGCGCGCGCTGGGACGCAGCGCTTTTTGGCGCAGGCTGATCGAATCATGGTGGCGTTTCTTTTTCAGCACCGACAAACCTTCCCGCCGCCGAAATTTATTCCGGTCAGTATTCGGCTACTCCCGCGAGGGGAAGGTCCGCCGGCGCGGAGATTTCCACGGCAGCCTGAGCTTTGAGCAGAAGGGGGAAATCGCCAAATTCTCCTTCATCCTGCCCTTTAAACCCTTTGCCCGGCTGAGCGACCGGCGCGAGCAGGAAACCATTTACCGCATCTGCACCAGCCCTTTCAGCCATTACAAAGCGGATGAGATCAAGCGCTATCAGAGCGCTTTGTCCATCGAGGAAAGCGCGGAGCGGCAGGGCATCAAGCGCCTGGATGTCATTTACCGCCGCCTGGGCATCACCACGGAATCCGGCACTGTCTCCCTGGCCGGATTTCCGGAGAAAATATCCATGCCGAAAAGCCGGCTGGCCGAGCCTGCCCAGGAGCGGGCAGGCAGCCGTCCGGACTCGCTTCGGCGCGCACCCCTGCCTTCCTGGGTGCAGGAGATACTCTTCCGCGTGCTGCCCATGCTGCTTTTCCATATCGGCTATGCCGGGCCCGTACTCTCCGGCATTGCCTTGGCCGCAATTTCCTTGGTCTGGCTGGTCTCGCACCGAAAGCAGGGATGGACCGCCAGGCAATGGTTCATCGCCGGCCTGATGACCACGATCATTGCCTTGGTTTATTTTTCCACCTCCTACGGCATGTCTGCCGCTCATCATCCCATCCAAGGCGGCCTGTTGGCTTTTATTTTCGCCACGCTCCTGCACAGCGTGAACAACTGGGTGGCGCGGGCGTTTCCGGAATGGAAATGGCCGGAACTGAAGGAGGATAAACCCCTTTTCCTGGAGAACCTTGGGCAGCGGTGGCGCCGCTATTGGTTTAAATTAACCAACCAGGGCAACCCCCTGCAAGTATTTGTTGATTTCAATGAGACCGTGACCAAGCCGCGGATGCCTTCTTCCCTTGGTCTTAAAGACATCATCAGCCAGGACATCAGGGGGTCAGCCCTGCGCGAGAAGTTCCGGGAGGATTATGACCAGGCCCAGGATGCTTTTGAACATGAGCTGACAGCTCAGGCCTACAGCCACTATCACCATGTCCTGAAAGACCATATGCATATCCGGCATGCGCAGGCGCAGGCGGACTCCTGGGAGATCAATCCCAATTTCATTGAACATCTGCGCCGGATTCAGGCAGACACCGGAATGAGAGAAATTGAACTGACCGTGGTGAGCCGCAGCAGCGCCCAGGCCCTGGAACGGTTTTTCGCCCGGGAAGACGTCAAACAAGAGCTGGCAGGCTTGTCCGTGAAAGTGGCGGCGGTCCTGGCCAACCGCATGGTCTTTGATGAACAGACAGGCTATTTCACCGGCGCGGTGATTGAGGATTACGCCCAGCCTTTGATTGCGGACAACAAATATATATTTGTGCCCTCCCATGCGCTCTTCCTGGGGGATGCCAAGGACCAGCATTATGCCTACCGCTATTTTATTGACGTCAACCAAGTGGACGGTTCCCGCCGCGTGCTTGCCGATTGGATGCGCTCAGTCACCAGGATGCGCCTGACGCAGCCGCTGAGATATATCTTCACAACCATGTGGAAAAAATCCTCCTTAGCTTTGAAGAACCGTTGGGAAAAAGCGCGTGATTACCGCAACAGCCGGGCTTATTTAAATATCGAGAAAGTGGTCGACAAGATTCCCGCCGCCAGACAGGTCGAACTGCTGGAACGTTTTGAGGCGATTTTTGAACAATGCCAGGTCGAGGAGGATGATCTGGAGACAGAAGAGGAAGTGGATGCCAATTGGTCTGAAAAGATACGCCAAAAAGCAGACCGGGCCGCCACGGCCATCCGGAAGGAAGTCATGCGCATCAAGAGGAGTGATCTGCAGGGCTTGTCTCCCGAGCTGCAGGAGGCTTTTTGGAATTGGCTGCTTCTGACCTTGTATTTCCGGCATGATGAGGGATATACCTTCGGGCATGTCTGGGATGTGGGCCAGCTGGCTGCGGAAATGGCGGCTGTACGCGGCAAGGTGGGGCCAAAAAAGAATTTAACCATGGAAATAATTGAATTGTACCGCCGCGCCGGCTGGCACCATGACGCCGGCAAGCTGCTGCTGCCAAAAGAAATTTTGCTCAAAGGCACTTTGTCGCCCAAGCAACACGCCCTGGCCCGCTCTCATGCGCGTCTGAGTGAAATCCTTCTCCAGGCCTTCGGTTTCGGGCCGGAAATCATACAAGGCACCAATCATCATGAGTGGATCAACGGCGAAGGATATCCGCGCGGCCTGCACGGCGACAGCATACCGGAATTAAGCCGCGCCCTGACAGTTGCAGACGCATACGATGCTTCGAGCCGCAGATATACCAGCGAGGCCGAGGAGGAAATTGAGCGGCAATTGCAGGATTTTTCCACCAGCGAGCAGCCGCGTTATGACCATCACTGGGTGAAGGCCCTGCAATATGTCATCACCCGCAAGCATCTGGGTGATGAGGATTTGCACGTCTTCGAGCTGTCTAAAGAGGATCCATACGATGCCCTCATATTATTTTTAAAAAACCTGGGCCCCAATTCCCTGTTCTATTGGCTGGCGCGGGTTTTATTCCCGGAAGATGCGGCCCGGCAGCAGCGCTGGGGCAGGAGAGGGTTGCTGCTGGAGATACCGGTTTTAATCATCCTGGGAGTGATCCTTTCGCCGGCGTCCCTGCTGGGCTTTTTTGTGATTTTTGCGCTGCTGCATCAGGCCTTGGCTGCGGTTGCTTTTATCCGGAGCAAAAAGAAAATAACCCCGGCAGTCCTGTGGTCCGGGACGAAGCAGCTGGTCTTGCGGTTTTTGGTCTTTATGCCCTATGTGGCCATACCCGTGGCAGCAATGTTGTTGTCCGGAACCGTCTGGCTGCCGGTTTTGGTATTGTACTGCGGGGTCATGGCCGGGTATCTACATTATATGTTCGACCAGCGGGTTTTCAGGCAACATTTGCGGGAACTGGCACTACAAGGCCGGACTGCCTGGCCCCAATTGCTGGCTTTAAGTGAAACGCTATGGCCGCAGAAGGTCCGGGAGGTCTTACAGGCCATGGCGGTTTGTTACAACCGGGATGATCGTTTGTCTTTGCGGCAAAAACAGCAGATTGTCTCGCGGCTTCATGAAATAAAAGTTCTGTGGCGCCTGGGGAGCATTGAAAGACAGGCCGACCACTTGTTGACCCGCCTGGCGGATGACCGCGTCAGGCTCGTGCCGGACAGGGCATATTTGAGCATGCTTGTTTGGAACAAATGGGCGAACCAGCGGTTGAAGGGAAACCCCCTGCTCCGGACACTTTTCAACTGGTTTCTGGTGCAGATAGCGGTTTTGGCCGGCGGCACCGCCGGATTGGATGTTCTCTTGGAATTGGCCGACAGCAGGAATCCGCTTACCGTGCGCCATGCCTGTATGGGCCTTTTCCGGCTGCTACAGCAGGACCAGGAACTGCCCAGGCAGGATTTCATTGCCAGCTTGCAGGCACTCAACCAGCGCCGCCTACGCCTGGTTTCGCGTGCACAAATCCGCGCCTGGCTGGATGAATTGAACAGCACGCCTGCCGCCGACCTCATGGCCGGGGAGAGCCGGGCGCTTGACCCACATAAGCAGCAGGCCGCAGACCGTCTGCTGAAGGAAATTTTCCCCGCCCGCCTGGAAATCAAGCAATCCACCCCTGTCCAGGACCAAGGGCTGAGAGAGCGTATTTTGGAAAACGCCGGCATATTGGGAATCGAGGAGCCGTTGTTGCGTGTTTTAAACGGCAGGATAAATTCAAAAAACTTCATGCAGATCAACCGGATCCTGGCGCATTACGGATATTTCTTGAATGTCCGGCCCCGCATACAAGCGGATCCGGGGAGCGGCAGAATAAACGTTGCCTTCACCTTGTTTAAATTGCAGATCCTGGAGAAGACCGAACCGGAAGTTATTCGCGGACAGCCATTGCGCGTGTTTACACTCCGGTTGATTGGGAGAGAAGCGATCGCGCAAAGAACATCCGAGGCATTGTATATTCCGGAACTTCAGACTATCGGCGTATTGCAGGACCGGCTGGAGGAGAATGTCGCAAGAGTGCAAGCCTGTCTGCAAGCCGGAGAGGGCGTGCTGGATACTGATCTTAACCGGAGCACGCGGGCTGTGCCGGCTTTATATGAGTATAGTATCAGGAAGAATGGCTCCTTGGCGCTTGCCAACCGGCTCATACGCAAAGCCTTTGCCGGCCAATCAGCGGAAAACATCGGGGCGGCGCTGGCACAATCCTATTATTTGCACGAAAGGCGCCATTTTATTTCCTATCAGCTTGGCATGGATTTTCACACCGGGCTGGGAGCCTATTTCGATGAATTTGACACCTATGCTTCTTCCTTTGTGGAGAAGACTTCTGCGGATGCGTATTATGACCTGGGGATGGTCTATGCCACGGCGCACAAATACTCCGAGACAGCCTTGTTTTTACTGGCCCTGCATGATTTGCATCAAACCGGTTCCTGGGAATGGCGCGAGGATTATACGGATGAAGAGGTGGATCAGGCGTTTCGCGCCCTGGGTGAATTCGCCGAGAGCAGTGCGGACAACCTGGCGCAGCTGCAGGATCTGGGCGCCGTGGTATTGGAACGCGTGCTGGGCGGGGCGTACCGCGCCAAGGGCTGTGCCCAGCTGCTGCCCAGGGCGGACAGAATACTTGCGCTGGCATCAGAACAGGCCGGACGAAGCAATGACGACACCACCCCGGGCCGGGGAATTGGCGCAGGTGTGATGAACTGGCTGGGCAGTCCAAACCGTTTTTGGCAACGCTGGTTTGTCCAACAATCCGGTGTTCGGCAAAGAACCGGCCTCACAACAGAAGAGCAAGGGCCGGTGCAGCGCGAAGATGCAGCAGCAGCGGGTTTGGAAAAAACCGCCAGCCCGCGCAGTCTCCTGCCGGCCGGAACGCGCGCCGGGCAAACCCTGAGGCCGGAGCTGTCCTGGCCGCAGCGGCTGGCAGTGCATGGTCTGCAGGCGCTTTTGTTTCTCGCGGACTTCCGCTGGGCCGGGCAGGCGCGCCTGCGGCTGCCGATAGAAGGCATGGCCGCCTTTCTGCGCGCTGCTTTATTGTTGGTCCTGGCGCCATTGGCCTGGTGGCTGAACCGCAAACCAATGGACAGCCGCAGGCTTTCAGAAACAGAAGTTGCGGAATTGCTCAGACAGGCGCAAG
>JAFGIQ010000162.1 GCA_016929575.1 candidate division FCPU426 bacterium | reverse complement strand
GGCTGGTTCGGATTCAACCCGGGCAGCACCACCGCCGCCACCACCAATACCGGACTGATCGCGGTTACCACCAATCTCGCGGCTGCGGCAGGTGCTGTCGGCGCCATGATCACAATCTGGATCAAGAGTAAAAAACCAGATACGTCCATGACGCTTAACGGCGTGTTGGCCGGTCTGGTTGCCATCACAGCCGGTTGCGCGAATGTCTCTCCCGGCGCCGCCTTGATCATCGGCCTTTTCGCCGGCGTAGTGGTGGTTTTGGCTGTCGAGTTTATCGACCAGATCATGCACATCGACGACCCCGTGGGCGCAATCAGTGTGCATGGCATATGCGGCGCCTATGGCACGATCATGGTGGGTGTTATGGCGTCCAAAGACTTCGGCGGTGTTTCCGGACTGCTGGACGGCGGCGGTTGGGTCTTGCTGAAAACCCAACTTCTCGGCGTAGCCGCTGTCATGGCTTGGAGCCTCGGTATCGGCTTCCTGTTGTTCTTCGCCATCAAGGCCACGGTGGGGTTGCGGGTCAGCAAGGAAGAGGAGCTGCGCGGGTTGGATATCAGCGAGCATGGAGTTGAATCCTACAGCGGCTTCCAAATTTTCAGCACAGAATAGGAGGAACAACCCATGAAACTCGTAATCGCTTATATTCAACCGCATAAACTCACCGAGGTTAAGGACGCCTTGGCGGCTGCCGGAGTCGGCAAAATGTCAGTGACCAATGCCCTGGGTTGTGGGCAGCAGATGGGGTACGAGGAAAACTACCGCGGCGTTAAAGTGTCGGTGAACCTGCTGAAAAAAATCCGCCTGGAGATCGCCCTGAATGATGAGTTTTTGGCAACGACCATCGGGACCATCATGGAAACCGCCGGAACCAACACCATCGGCGACGGCAAAATCTTTGTTCTTGACTTGGCGGAATGCTACCGCATCCGCACCCGCGACCAAGGCAAAAAAGCCATTGGTTGATCAGGCGGCCGGGTACAACCCGGAAAAATCCGCGATGTCTGCTTATACTCACACCGGCACGCATGCATGACCGGGGAGGTGATCTTGTTCACTGTTTGCACAGCGTTCCGGCAAACAGCCGGCAGGATTGCGTCCCCGGGCCGGCTTGGATTCCGCCGGTTCATTACATCATTGCTTTTTTTCATGGCAGATAATCAAATAGAAACCTCTGAAAAAGGTTTTTTCGCCGTCTGCCTGAACGGGTGTTTGGGATGGGGCTGAGGCGGCCGTCCGGCGAAGGCCCGTCCCAAACACCCGGTTGTAATCAGTTTTTCAGGGGTTCCAAATATTATTTCCCTAGGATGCGCATTCTTTGGCTGTGGATTTGTTGAATGCAGCCTGAAGCCAATGGTCCAGATCCCGGGTAAAACCGTACAGGCATGGCACCAGCACCAGGGTGATGACGGTTCCGAAGATGAGCCCCCAGCCCATGACCAGCATCATTTCCGAGAGCATGGAATCATACCCGGCCCAGCCGTAGGCCGTGGGGAACAGCGCCGCCACCGTGGTCAGCGTGGTTAAAAGGACCGCCTGCAGCCTGGTCTTGGCCACTTCCGCAATATGCTGATCGGACAAATCCTTGTGCCCGCATTTGTCATACTCGCGGTCCAACTTGCTCAGCATCACAATGGAATCGTTGATCACCACACCCATCATGCCCAGCCCGCCAATCAGCGAGAAAAACCCGTATACACTCATCCCATGGCTGATCAGACACCAAATGACCCCCACCATACCAAAAGGAATGGTCGATAAAATAATCAATGGCTTGTACGGTGAATTGAACAGCAGGGCCAAGACGGCATATATCAGTATCAGGGCGATCAAAATAGCTTTTATGACATCCTGCTGGGTTTTACGCGAGTCAAACACCTCCCCGGTAAATTCCACGCCCGTGGTGGGATACTTGTTCTCCAGTTCTGGAAAAACCGTGGTTTCCAGCTGTTCGGCTATTTCCAAAGGCGTTTTCTTCGTTCCATCCCGCATATCCGCATATACTATAAGAGTGCGGATGTAATCCAGCCTTTCGATATCAGCCGGCGTTTCCTCCTTGGCCACAGAAACCACACTTCGCAGCGGCACCAGATAGTTGCCCTTGTTTTCCACCGGTGTATCCAGAATGTCATCGATCCTCTCTTTGGAGCTTTCCGGTATGGTGAGGCGCACATACAACTCCTCGTCCTCACCTTTCAGCTCATACAGGAGCAGGCCTTCGACAGCCGAACGCAGGGTGGAGCGGATGCTCGCGGCGCTGATTCCCAACTTGGTCATCTCATCCCTTTTGATGTCCAGCTTGTACTCCGGGTTGGTCAGGGGCTTGTCCACTTCAACATTGTCCAGATCAGGTATCTTTTTCATCATTTCTGCCAAATCCGCGGCAAACGCCGCGCGGTTTTGGTCATTGTTGTCCTTGACCAGTATCTGGATGGGCGAATCCGAATCCCCTCCCCACCAGCCTTGGGAGAATTCCAGCTTGGCAAAGCCCTGCAAATAAGGCTTCAGCTTGTCTTCCCATTCCTTGACCAGCTGCTTGAGGGATTTTTTGCGTTTGTCACGCGGAACAAGCTCCATATTGATTCTGAACTTGTTTTCCTCCACAGCCCGGCCCCGGCGGCTGCGGGCGATATCGGTCCTTAGCCCGACCATTTCTTTCCCCAAATATTCCAGCAGTGTATCCTCGACCGATTGTACCAGCAAGGCGGTCTCAGCAGCCACTATTCCGCGCGGCGCTTCACCCATCAGATTGATTTGATCGGATTCCGTGCGTGGAAACATGGTGAATTTCATAAACTTGGCGGCCGTCCAAATTGTCCCCGCCAGCAGCAGAAATGCCATTAATATTACCCAAAGTTTCCGTTTCATGATTTTTTGTAAAAATCGCCCATACCCCAGTTCCCACGCCAAAAACCAATGACGGACACGTTCTTCGGATTTTGCTTTAGCATGAGCGGTCTTTTTTACGTTTTTTTTCGTTTCAGATTCGTGTCTGCCCGATGCCGTTTTTTTCATCCCCATCATAAACGCCGGCAGGCGGATGTTCATATGGCTCGGCAGAATGAGCACTGATTCCAGCAAGGAGGCGCCCAGCATCATGAAAATAACAGGCGGCAAAAATGCAATCATCACTCCATGCCAGCCGCCGATATTCATCAGCAGCGGCGCAAAGGAAAGGCAGGTGGTAAGAATGGCCGCGGTAATTGGCAATAATACATAAGACGTGGCCTTGACGGACGCCTCCTCAAACTCCACGCCTTCACTGCGGTATCGCGATATGTTTTCGGCCACCACTATGGCGTCATCCACGATCATGCCCATGACAATAATGACGGCGCCCAGCGTCATGTTGTTGATGGTATAGCCCAGCATATTCATGCCGACCATGGTAAACGCCAAAGTAAAGGGTATGCCCATGGCCACCCAAAAGGCCGTGTGAAAATTCAAAAAAGCCAGCAAAACGGCCAGCACCAGCGTCAGGCCAATGATGCCGTTGTAGAGAATGATATCCAGCCGGTTGCGAAGCACCCTGGACTCGTCATCCAAGACGGCAATTTCATAATCGGTCCCTTTTATGGTGTTGTTGCGGTACCGCCGGATCATCCTTTTCACTTCGTCAACGGACACCAATATATCCGCGTCCGCGTTTTTGACGGCGCTGAGGATGATGCCTTCGTATCCATTGATCTTCTGAATGAACTTCGTCTTCTCAAAATTCTCCGTCACCCGGCCGATATCCCGCACCCGCACTTTTTGGCCCTCAAAACCGCCCAGAATGATCACCCGCTCCAACTCGGCAACTGTATCCAATTCCGAGTCAAGGGTCACTTTGGATTCATACCTGTCCTCCAAACTCCCGGCGGGCTGTCGTGAATTTTGGGCCCGGATTTCCGTGGCCATGGTGTTTAAGGAAATATTGTATTCTTTCAGCTTGCGGGGATCGGCTTCTATGCGTATCTCCGGATTCCGGTAGGCATTCCGGTTGACCTCGCTGATGTTTTTCAGGTTTAAAAGCTGGTTTTCCAGATTCAACGCGAATTTCTGAAGTTCGGCCCGCTTTTCCTTGGTTAAAAGGTGGGTGCTTTTATCATAAAGCGCAATATCAATGATCGCCCGCTTGGAGGACTTGAATTCCCTGACATACGGGTCCTCGATGACTTCGTCCGGCAGATCGGCGTCATAGGCCGCGGCCTTGATGTCGGTCACTATTTGATCCCGGTCCGGACGGTTGAATTCCAATTCCACCCGGATGGAAGAACCGCCGGCACTGGAGTTGCTGGTCACGCGATAGATGCCGTCCAAGCCTTTCAGCTTCTCCTCGATCTCGCGGGTGATGAAATGCTCCACCTGCTCGGCCGAGGCGCCCGGGTAGGAGGTGGAAATGGCAACAAAGTCGCGGGTGACATTCGGCATTTCCTCCTTGTTGGTGGCAAACCAGAAATAAACACCCGCCGCCATGACGCCGATAAACATCATATTGGCCAGCATGTGCCTTTTGGCAAAGAAGGCAATAAATCCATCCCACATTTTTGCATCCTCGTTTGGTTTTTTAAAAAGCACCTTTGTAAAACAAAGGCTGTTGAAAATGAGTGTTTGCCAGTAAAGAATGCGGCTGTTGCCGCTTTCTGCGCTGCGCGGCCCTTTCTTTAATACCTGACCACGGAGAGTGCGAAAAACTTTTGCCGCCTGGGCCGAACCAAGGGATTTGTAATTTTCCTGATTGGGAAATTTTACTACATTTACTTGATTCTACATATTACTTTCTCATTCCGCATCCTTCTTTTATCCTATCCAAGCACTTCCACCACCGATTTTACCATTTGCCTACAGCTGTAAATCGTGTATGATGAAGATCGCGAAATCATCCTAGCCGGGGAAACAACCTACAGAATGAATCGTTTATATCGAATACTTGGCGGCGCAACATTATATCTTGTCTGCATCATTATCCAGCCGACCTGTGCCTTGGCAGAAGAGCATCCCGATGCTGCGGCCATCCAAAACATCATGGTTGCCATTCCGTTGGCGCAGACGCAAGAAAGAGTCAATTCCATCAGCGCTTATTTCCTGGGCCGTCCTTTCCGGCTGGGTCCGTTGGGTGAGGGCCCCCGGGGTGTTTATGATCAAGACCCTTTATGCCGCTTTGATTGTTTTGACTGCCTGACCTTCGTGGAAACCGTCATGGCCTGTGCGCTTTCCCAGAATATCCCCGAGGCCGAATCGCAATTACAACAGATCCGCTATGCCGGCGGGAAAGTCGGATATGGCACGCGAAATCATTTTACTGCATTGGATTGGATTCCCAATAATCAAAAAGACGGTTTGATTGAAGATATCACCGCCGCGGTTGCAGGCAATGGCGCATTAAGCCTGGCCGATGCGCTGATTGACAGGCAGGCTTGGTATGCCTGCCGGACGCCGGAAGACTTGCAGCTTCCGGGGCTTTCCCCGGCTGATCTTTGCAAGCGTCTGATAGCCCTGCAGTCCGAAGGCAAAATCCACAGCCCGGTGCAGGTGCGCCTGCCGTATCTTCCCTTGCATTCCATTTTCAAACCTGCGGGCAAAGAAGGCCGGGCACTCCTGGACCCCCGCATCTCCGACCGCATACCCAGCGGAGCAATCGTGTGCATTGTGCGGCCGAACTGGTTTTTGCCCCAAATCGGCACGCCTATTCATATTTCTCACCTTGGCTTTGCCGTCTGGCAGGGCAACCGGTTATACTTCAGACATGCCACTTCGGCCGGCTCCCAACAGATAGTTGATGTGCTCTTGGAGGATTATCTGCGCGGATATCTCGACAGCCCAACGGTTAAGGGCATTATCGTTTTAAAGATACTTCCCCCGGCCACGGTCAAAAAGTCTGCCGCCGTTTTTCCGCGTTTGCATATTTTGACCGCTGCCTGCGGAAAACTACATAGAGGATGGTTCACCCCATGAAATCCCAATCAACCAACTGGATGTTCATCGCGGTCTGGGTGCTTGTGCTCAATGGCTGCGGCTCATATAAACAGGCGCTTCTGCACAGCGGGCTGGCCGCGGTGCCGGTGGAGGGGTTCCCCCCTGTCACGCTGGCAGTGAAGCAGGAAATGCGCGCCGGCTGGGTGGTAAGCTGGCGGATTATGACCTCTCCTGAGAGCATTGACCGGATCATTGCCCTGGCAAAAAACTCCAATTTGAATACCCTGTTCATTCAGGTCCGCACCAATGCGGACGCCTTTTATGCTTCCCAACTGGTGCCGCGTTCCGAGCGGCTGGCTGACGATGATTTTGACCCGCTGGCCTATGTGCTGGAGAAAGGCCATGCCCAGGGCCTGAACCTTCATGCCTGGATGAATGTCGGCATTGCCTGGAGGAGCAATACGCCTCCGGCCGCGGCCGAGCATCTGTTTAATTCCCATCCGGATTGGGTGCTGAGGGACGCCAAGGGCAAAATGGCGTTTCCGGATGAATATGACCCTCATCCCTGCATCATGGAGGGCCTCTATTGGGTTGACTGGGGTAATCTGGCTTTTCGGGAACACATTGCCGCAGTGGTGAAGGAAGTGGCTGAGCAATATCCAGTGGATGGCATTCATCTGGACTTTGTCCGTTATCCGGCCCGCATGGGCCCCATGACCCCCGGCCCGGGCTACAATGCTGATACTGTCGCCCGCTTCCGCCGGGAAACCGGTGCCGAACCAGTAGAACACACGCGCGCCTGGGATCAATGGCGGACCAACCAGGTGCTGGAAACCATCCAGTGCATACAAAAATCCCTGAAAAGCTCCAGCCGCCCGGTGCCGCTCTCAGCAGCAGTGCTATCCAGCTGGGACTTGGGGTATGGCCGCAGTTGGACGGACTTCCGCCGGGCATTGGAAACAGAAGCCTTGGACTTCGCTGTCTTGATGAGCTACCACGCAAACAAGGATTTGGTTTGGAAAAGCATACTCAATGCCACGGAATCAGCGGATCCCCAGCGGATCGTGCTGGGTCTGGGCCTTTATGTCAAGGGCAACACTCCGGAAAAAACCGCCGGTGAAATACGCCTGGCCCGCGCCCATCATCTCAAAGGATTCTCACTCTTTTCCCTGGATGATGTGGCTGTGCCCAAGCTCGATAATTACATGGCCCAGCTCAGGCATTTGGCGCTGCCTGAACAAGCGGATGAACGTTATGCCGTGCGGGATCCGGTCTGGTCCCGGATCGGCGTGATAGACGACCAGCACCGGGCCTGGAACCTGCTCTTTTTCAGCCGTAACGGCAAGACCAAACTTGTCATCTACCAGCATGGTTTGCAATCCCTCGCCTTGGCAGTGAATGGGCAGGATCTGCCGGCCATTTCTTTTTCAGGACGAGATTATGTGCAGCTGGATCTCTCCGCCTGGCTGCTGCCTTTTGCCCGGGAAGTCGCGGCCAATCATGATTACCGCCTGAAAGCGCGCGCCGAGGGGCCGCCTGGTTCCTGGGCCGAAATTTTCGCAGTGGATTATTACGCGGAAGACTGAGGGCATATAAACCGCATTTTTCCCAACTTTGCGCCTTACCCGCCGCCAAAGCTGCATCTGGCGAGGGAAAGCAGCTGCACTTTGTTTAACCGCCTGCGTTAAAGCCTGAGCTGGAAACAGTCCTTTTTTTTATTCCGGTCAATAATTTTTTCTCAAGTTCTCCAAGAGGCAACCGAACATCATTCTATTGCCATAGGTGTAATACTCTCCCAGGAGGACCACTGCCATGGTGTGTAAAAAATTTATGCTGGTATTGTCGTTGTCCGTTCTATTTGTATACTGTCCTTTTTCCCGCCTAGCCGCCGAAGAACCGGACCTCGGCGAGGAAACATCCTTGAGCGATGATACGGAAGCTCTGGCAGCAGAGGAGGCAGATGCGCCGGCGGCTGAAGAAACGGAAGCTCCGGCAGCAGCGGAAACCGAGGCGCCGGCAGTAGAGAAGGTGAAGGCTTCCACCCCCATGGCATTTACCGAGCTGGATTTGTTCAGCGACCAAATCCTGGTCATGGCCGCCACCAAACGGCTGCAGAAGCTTTCCGAAATTCCGGGCAGCATCACGGTCATTACCGGAGAAGAGATCCATAAAAAAGGGGCCCTCACACTCTATGAGGTCCTGCACAACCTGGCCGGCATAGATTACAGCTGGGACGGGTTTTACCTCGTCCCCCGCATGCGGGGTTTGCAAAACCCCTTCACGCAAAAGATCCTGCTGCTGATAGACGGGCGCAAAATAAACACCCTGGATTTCGGTTATTTCAGTATTGATTACGGCACCCTGCTGGACAATGTCAAACATATTGAAATTATCAAAGGACCGGGCTCTGCCTTGTACGGCGCCAATGCTTTTGCAGGCGTGATCAATATTGTGACCAAAACCGGCGGCGACCTTAAGGGCCTCGAAACCAAGGTAAGCATAGGCAATAAATCCGGGGATTTCGAACCATCCAAATATTACCGCCTGGCCTATGGAAACAAAGACAATGATTTTGAATATTTGGTCTCCGCCGGTTATTGGCGGCAGTTCTTGGAAGACCCTTTCAATGACAAACCCAACACCCTCTATGACGGCCACAAGGCCGACTTTTCCATCAATTACAAAGACCTGCTGTCCTTGCGCGGAGGGTATGAAAAAAAACGAGACGCCTGGCCGGGAGCAGCCTCTGTCCCCACCCCGGACAACTACTACCAGGTGGAGAACGGCTATCTTGACGCCAAATACAATCTGGTCCTGGATGAGATTTCCAAATTAAGCTTCAGGGCTGCAGACACCTATTCCCCCCGGGTCGTCGTGGCCTCTGAAGTGTGGGATCTTGACCGTAAAAAGATCTGCACACTGGCGGACCTGCCCACGCCCGCGCCCCTCATGATCATGACTGAAACCGGCGACATACTGCCGATCAGCCAGGCGGTCAACAGCTATTACATCACCATCGACAAATTCCTGAACCTCATGACCAACCAGGCCATGACCATAGAAGACATTTCCGACGGGGCCGCCAACGAATTCGCTCTTGACATCCAATACGATCTGTCCTGGCCGCAAGACAACTATTTCCTGGCAGGCTTGAGTCTACGCCACGATTGGTCCCATCAGAAGTTCTACGCGGAAGAGACCATTGCGGACCAGAGTTATGCGGTTTTTTTGCAGGATGAACTGCATGTGACCGACCAGCTGCTGCTCTTGGGCGGGGTGCGCTATGATTACAATGAGGATTATGGGGCTAATGTAAGCCCCCGGGCCAGTGCGATCTACGAGCCCATGAAGGGGCTGCGCGCCAAGCTGCTATACGGCACTGCTTTCCGCGAACCCACGCTGGCGGAACGCTTCACCCTCACTGATTATGGTTTCTACGAAGGCACGGGCAATCCGGATTTAAAACCCGAATTTATCGAACAAAGCGAAGCCATTGTCGAGTATGAGCTGGGGAAGGAGTTGTGGATAAAAGGCGGGTATTTTTACTACGAAACCGAAAATGAAATACAGTTTTCGTATGATTATTCGCCTCTTTATATCTATTCGCCGGATCTTAGCTATATCGACCCCATGCTGCCCCCCATGCCAGGATTCTTTTTTACCAATCTTTTAAACTTAGCGCCGGCTGTGGTTACCTGGGACAATTCCACTTTTCGCATTGGGCAGGGCGTGGAGACAGAGGCATTATTCCAGCCCCTGCCTTTTGCCGCCCTGCGCTTGAATTACTCGCACACCAGCCTCTACATGCTCAAAGGCCAGAGGGAAAACACCTGGGCTGAAGGCATTCATGAGGTGGCAAACGCGATTTTGGAGTTGAATTATGAAAAGATGATCTTTCTTAATTTCTATGCCCGCACCGGCCGTTCTTCGGTCAACATTGACGCCGTCCGCACGGGTGTTACCGAGGCAACTTTTGAAAGGAAGGACAAATGGCTGAAGTCCTATGATGTCAGCATAGGCGGCACTTATCAGGGATTTAGCCTGGTTGCCGTGGTATTCAATGTTTTTGAAAATCCGCTAACCTACAACACAATTACCGATGATTATGATACAAGCTATAAACGCATGGTGAGGGTTAATGCAGGGTATGCTTTGACTTTCTAAGAAGCGGCCCTGCACGGCTTACTATCGGCGCAGGGGGGGCAACCGACCCCCTGCTTGTTTTGCAAACCTGCTGAAGCTTCTTTCTCGCAGCCCTGACAGCAGGATACGCATCCCACGGCCATTGGCATACAGCGGCCCTTGGGCTGCTGGCCAGCTGCGCCTTTTCTAGAGGCTTTTTGCATGCCCCGCCTGTTCGACCAGGTCTTGATAAAACCCCATGGTTTGGGCGGCAATGCGCGGCCAGCTAAAATAATCAATGACCCTTTGCCTTGCCTTTGCTCCCATCGCTTTAATTTTGTCAGGCGCTGACACCAGCGCATTCACCGCTTCCGCCAGATCGCGCGCAAACTTTTCCGGATCAGCCGGTTCCACCTCCCTGGCGCTTTTGGGCTGAATCGGCACCAACACCCCGGTTTCCGCAGGAATCACGACCTCTAAAATTCCCCCCACGGCGGTTGCCACCACCGGGGTCTGGCAAGCCATGGCCTCCAGATTAATAATCCCAAAAGGTTCATACACCGAAGGGCAGACAAAAACCGCGGCTTGCGAGTACAGCGCAATCAATTTGGCCTTGGGCACCATCTCCGCAATCCAGATAATCCTGTTTTTGGATGTTCTTCGGGCCTCTTCCACCCTTGCTTTCATCTCCTGGCCTATTTCCTTTGTATCCGGCGCACCGGCGCAGAGCACAATCTGGACGCCGGGATGAATATGCTTGATCGCATTCACCAGATGAATGATCCCTTTTTGGCGGGTGATGCGCCCGACAAATAAAATAAAGGGCGTGGCTTTTTCAATCCGGTATTCATCAAGCACCCGGCTGTCCGGAGTGGGTTTGAACTCATTGATGTCAATGCCGTTGTGGATCACCCTGATTTTCCCGACGGGAACCCCATAAAGGGCATGGACATCGTTTTTCATTGCTTCTGAAACAGCAATAACGCCGTCCGCATTTTCGTAAGCGACTTTTTCTATCCAGGAACTGGCGTAATAGGCCGAACCCAGCTGTTCCATTTTCCAGGGGCGGTGCGGCTCCAAAGAATGGGTGGTCAACACCAGGGGCACACCGTGCAATTGTTTTGCCAAAAGCCCTGCAAAATGGCTGTACCAGGTGTGGCAATGAATGATATCGATATCGCCCACGTGCCCTGACATGACGATGTCCTTGAGCATGGTGTCCAAGAATTTTCCGTGCCGCAGGTCTTTGGCGGAAAAATCATAGGTGTTGTTGATGCCTTGCACAGACAACTTGGCGTCCTGCTTTCGCTGATTTCCAAAACACAACACCTGCACCGAGTGCTTGCCGCTGTCCAGCCGCGCCAGTTCATTCGCCAAATACTCAACATGCACGCCCGCCCCGCCGTAAACATTCGGCGGGTATTCATTGGTAAGGATGGAGACTCTCATTTTGCTTTCCTTTGCAGTTCATTTTTTCCACACCAGCCGGCCGCCAGTCCTCTGCAGACCGGGCAACATTCTATCATATCTGCCGGATCCGGCACGCCCTAAATTTTCTTGGTCGCACCTGGGGTGCATCCAATTCCAGCTTGGCCGGACAATATTTTGCTGCCGGCCGGCAAAATGCTTGCATATTGCCCGGCCTTCGGTTAAACTAAGCGGCTTTTAACCTGTCGCAGGAACAATAATCTAAATGGGGATTGAAAAGGACACGGTCCCTGTCTATCAGTTGGCGCCGGCAGGCAACCGGACTGCCGGAGATATCTTTTTGCCAAGGCGGGGCGGGAACGTGTGCATAAAACGCGGAAATTGATTACACCCGTCAAAAAGGTTGAGCCGTGGACTTTTCTTTTCCGCTGCCGCGTTGGCAAAAAGATATCCCCGGCAGTATTGGCCCAGTGTAGGCATTAATGTCGCCCAGGATGTGGATAGTATGCCCAGATGTCAGCATTTGAGGAACATTGCCATTGTCGCCCATGTGGATCACGGCAAAACCACGCTGATCGACGCCATGCTCAAGCAAAGCGGCGCTTTCGGCGCGCGGGAAACCGTGGAAGAGCGCGTGATGGACAGCAACCCCCTGGAAAAAGAAAGGGGCATCACCATCTTTTCCAAGCATGCGGCGGTCACCAAAAACGGCGTCACCATCAATATCATCGACACCCCCGGCCATGCGGATTTTGGCGGCGAAGTGGAGCGCATTTTGCAAATGGCCGACGGCGTCCTGCTCCTGGTTGATGCGGCTGAAGGCCCGCTGCCGCAGACAAAATTCGTATTGAAGAAAGCCCTGACCCGGGGGTTAAAAGCCGTGGTCCTGATCAATAAAATCGACCGCCCGGACGCCCAGCCCCATGACACCCTGGATAAAATATTCGATTTGTTTGTGGAGTTGGGCGCCACGGACGAACAGCTGGATTTTCCCGTGCTCTACGGCAGCTCGCGTGAAGGATACGCCCGGACGGAAATGGACAATCACTCCCCGGACTTGGAGCCCTTGTTTCAAACCCTCCTGGCTGAAATACCCGGCCCGGTGGTGGAGCCGGAAAAACCCCTGCAATTGCTGGTGACCAATACGGACCATTCCGATTACATCGGCCGCCTGGCTATCGGCCGCATTTCGCGGGGAACGTTAAACAAAGGCCAATCCCTGGTTGCCATCCGACATCAGGATGACAGCCTGACGCCTTTTAGAGCCACTGCCTTGTACACGTACCAAGGCGTAAAAAGGCTGGATAAGGAAACAGCCGAAGCAGGCCAGATCGTGGTCCTGGCAGGATTGGACGACATCATGATCGGAGATACCATCGCCGATCCCCAGGAGCCCCAGGCCCTGCCCGGTTTGACAGTGGATGAGCCCACGTTGACCATGGTCTTTTCCGTCAACAACAGTCCCTTCGCCGGCAGGGAGGGACAATTCCTTACCACCCGCCACCTGCGCGACCGCCTCTTCAAGGAAGCGCTCACCAACCTAAGCCTCAGGGTGCAAGACACGGATTCTCCCGACGCCCTGCAGGTTGCGGGCCGGGGCGAACTGCATTTGTCCATATTGATCGAGACCATGCGGCGGGAAGGATACGAATTCCAGGTCAGCAAACCCGAGGTCATTTTGCATCATGAAAACGGTAAAACCCTGGAGCCCTATGAGGATCTCAGCATTGATGTCAACAGCGAAGACATCGGCGCGTGCATTGAGCGCCTGGGCAGACGCAAGGCGGAAATGAAACACATGGAAACCCTGCCCAGCGGCCGCACCCGGGCGGAGTTTGCCATTCCCACGCGCTGCCTGCTGGGTTTTCGCACGGAAATGCTGAGTCTCACCCGGGGTGAAGGCATCATGCATCACACGGTTGCGGGTTATCAGGAGTACAAACCCGGTTTTACCAGCCGCAACCGCGGTGTTTTGATCGCCGATCAGCCTGGAACTTCCACTGCCTATGCCCTGTTCCAGCTTGCGGACCGGGGCACATACTTCATCGCCTCCGGCACCGAGGTGTACCCCGGCATGATTATCGGCGAACACTGCCGCGAGCAGGATTTGTCAGTCAATATCACCAAAACCAAACAACTGAGCAACATGCGCAGCAAAGCCGCAGACGAGGCGCTGACCGTGGCTCCGCCCCGGAAGATGAGTCTGGAACAATTGCTGGAATATATTGCCGAGGACGAGCTGGTTGAAATCACCCCCGCCTCTTTGCGGCTGCGTAAAAAAATCCTTGATCCCCTGCAGCGCAAACGCGCTGAACGGGCAAAGCAAAACACACAATAATTGGCATGGCTGGCGGTATTATTTTATGAAGAGTATCATCGTCCGTGGACTTGTATTTTTAACCGTCTTATTTGTTTTTGCCTGCCGCCCTGCGGTTGTGGTGCGACCCGCCCCGGCTGGAATGCATAAACGCACCCCGACTTTTTCCAGCCGGCAGCAAAAGCAGGAAACCGGCCGCTTGTTAGTGCTGATGAATAAATATCGCAAGCAGCATGGACTTGGTCCGTTGGCTATTGATGCATCACTGCAGGCAGCAGCCCAATGGATGAGCGCAGACATGGCTAAAAATAATAACCGCGGCCATACGGACTCCCTCGGGCGGGACACCTTCCGGCGGTTGCGTGATTTCGGCTACACGGCCAACACCTACCAGGCGGAAAATGTGGCGGCCGGGTACAGCACTGCAGCGGAAGTGCTGGCAGGGTGGAAAACATCGCCCGGACACAATGCCAACATGCTTCATGCGCATTTTACCGTGATGGGCATTGGCCTGACATACCATGGCAATGCCAAATTCGGATGGTACTGGGCCACCACCTTCGGCGGCCAGCAAAGCTCCCCGCGCCGCAAGTAAGGCATGATGTTTTCCGTCAGAGGGCGCAAACATATCGCTGTTGTTTTATAAACCACATTTATCTTTTCCAGGTGACCTTAAAATCGCAGCAGTTGTCTCCGCGGGCCATGCAGTACGTGTGTTCGGATACAACTTCATGGGCCCCGCAAAGCCTTCCCAGCTCTTCCAAGCTCGGATTGAGATCAACCTCATGATAAAGGGGGATGGTGGGATATTCTTCGATAAGCACATGGGCCTCTCCCGGCATTATAATTTTTGTCGTCGCTTTTCCCGTGTCATGAAATTGGCGCCAAAGATTCGCGCTTTGTACAATAAGCCCCTCCACCGTCTGTAACCGTAAAAATATCCTGTAAATGCCCTGGAAATTCTTCTGGACTTCATAGCATACTGCAGCGCTGATGAGGGTGCGGTCGTCTTTTCCCAGTATTTTATCCGCCTGCAGCAGAAACCGAATATACGCTCCATGGTCCAGCCAGCTTACAGGTATGACCAACCTGGAAAACACACTGCGGTCATTTTCTTCCAGGGAATCAAACACTTTATCTAATTGCGCCTGGCTGGTGTTTTTCAGCAAATATTCCCTGACCGCCAGATATGCTCCTGCTTTGATTCTGTTCATCGGTATGCCCCATCCCCGGGATAGCCATGACCAACAACCACGATTGCGCTTCTCCTTTAGTATCGTCGCCAGCGCTGTTTTACTACAATGCGGGCATGGCTTGTCTTCCGAGCAATAATCAGTTTTCAAATCAGGCCACTGCTGTCCAAATAATCAATACTGTTTTTTATACACTTGAGAAACAAAGGCCTTATCCGCAGATGACGCCGCTTTCGCAGAGGATGCATATTAAAATAAAGCATGCAATCATAGGTGTCCAAATGGGGATTGAGAAATACGCGATAATTATTGGTAAATTGGCGCCAACAGGCAACCAGACTGCCGGATAGATTATTTGGAAGAAAAAGGACGCCTTCGGCAGTATTCGCATAATGTAGACAGCAATGGCACAATGCAAATGATTCTAAGCTTTATGAATCCGCGGAATCTGTAGACAGGTTTTTTTGTTTAATCTGGACAAGAGTGAAAGCAGGCGGGTTTTTAACCCCAGGGCCGGCACGGAGTATAAATGGCGGGGCAAAGCTTTTTTCCGAACGTACAAATTATCGCCTCACTTTTTGTATTCTATATAGGCTCCTGCCAATGCAATTTCGGCGGTTGCGCGGTGTATGAAGAACCGGGCCTGGTAATACTGTTGCTCATCTTCATATATTTCGAATGCCTTTTTGATGCTTTCTTCATTTGCCAGCCGGTTTACCACGGTCATTTGCTTGGCAGCCGCTTCCCGACCATTTAAAAACAACTTCCAGTTGAAGGTAAACTCCACCTCCGCGGAATGCGGTTTGGCTTTATTCCCGGAGACTGAAATTTCAAGCCGCGCGAGGCATTCCCGCTTTTGATTTTTATTATCATAGAGCAGGTATGTAAAATCCCCTTCTTTGTTTCCCTCCGCGTGGGTTTCTTTGTCATCCAGCGTGATGCGCCGCTCAATCTCCGGCAGCCTGTTTTCTTTAAACCGGGGATGAATGTAGTTTTTGCCCCGTTTGACATCAAATTCCATATAATATTTGCTCATAGAATGAATGTCATAGTGCAGGATGTGCTTTCCGGGCGAGATTTTATTAAGAACCCGGCGGGCTTCCAGGGATTTATCCCCATCCAAAATTATCTTTTCTTTTTGGTCCAAAATCATTTCATCCGCGTAAAATTTCACGAAATATACCGTGGTCTTTTTCACCTGTAAAACAACCAAGGGAATGGAAACGCCCAGCAGCAGCAGAACAACGCCTGCCCATACGGGAGGCAGCGCGCTTTTCTTTTTTCCCTTGGCCGGCCGCCTGGGCTGGCCGCGGTCCGCATCCACCACCTCGTAAATTTCCACCGGCGCAGGAATGCCCTTGAGAAAATACCGGCCGTGCATTTTCCATGTCAACTTGCGGTTGATTTTTTCCCCCAGCCAGCTCTTGGCACTGTCGACCACCGGGTAGGTCATATAGATCTGCCCGCCGTCTGCCAGCCCCTCCACCCGCGAGGCGCGGTTGACGTGGCGTCCGAACATATCCAATTGAATGCTGTTTTCCACCGCCACCTGCCCCATATGCAGGCCGATGCGCACGGCGATGGCTTCC
>JAFGIQ010000161.1 GCA_016929575.1 candidate division FCPU426 bacterium | reverse complement strand
CTGGCGGAGAGAGAGGGATTCGAACCCTCGAGACGCTATTAACGCCTACACGATTTCCAGTCGTGCACCTTCGACCAGCTCGGCCATCTCTCCGGCTTGTTCCAACACAGGGTCACTGTGCCCTGCGCCTCTTCCTTTTTCTCAGTTGTCGGAAAAAAGTCTGCAACAATTCCCGGCTTTGCTGGGCAAATACCCCTGCTCTCACTCCTGGTCTGTGATTCAGTTTACGGTTGCCCAGTATGCGCACCACGGAGCCGTCGGCGCCGGCTTTGGGGTCTTTGGCCCCATACACTACCCGCTTGATGCGCGCCCACACCATCGCGCCTGCACACATGGCGCAGGGTTCCAGGGTTACATACAATTCGCAGTCCGCCAATCGCCACTGCCCCAGCCGTCGCGCGGCCTGCCGCAGGGCTGTCAGCTCGGCATGGTAGGATGCATCCTGCCTCTGTTCCATCCGGTTATGACCACGGCCAATGACTTTCCCTTTGAAAACCACAATGGCCCCCACCGGGACCTCTTGCTGAAGAAAAGCTTTGCGCGCCTCACGCAGGGCCAGGGTCATAAAATATTCGTCATTTTGAGGCATTCCCATGACATCCCCGCAGGGTAGCTGGTGCGTAAAAGTAATCCTTTTGGAACAATAGAGCAATAGCCCGCAATTGCGCTTTACCTCTATTGTTCTATTGTCTATTGCTCAATTGCTCAGCAAATTTCGCTTCGCGAAATTTGCTGGTGCGCCCAAGAGGAGTTGAACCCCTAGCCTTCTGATCCGTAGTCAGACGCTCTATCCAATTGAGCTATGGGCGCAACGGGAATAGAGATTATACTCATAGGCAATACGGCTGACAAGAAAAAATTGTCCATTCTTTCGCTCTCCCCGGGCAACAATTTCCTGCCGCTGTGATGCTCGGCGCCTCCCGGAGGCATGATGCAAAATTCATGTTTTACCGGGATAAAAGAGGGCTTCTAAAAGGCGGAGAAAATATCTTGCCGCAGCCTGGGTTAGCCGATATAATGAAATGTTAGCTGCCCTGCGCTTCACAAGCAGGGAGCGCACGCTGGCATATTCAACACCCTAAGGATGGAAACACATGACACCTTTAATAAGACCTGAACCCTATCCTTTGTTGGTGCGCATCGGCCTTGGTTTGTTGGCCTTTTTGCTTATCATTTTCGCCTTTCAGGTTATGTTGGCGCTTTCCCAGCCCAGCGAGTTTCTCAACGCCTACAGCATCATCCAAAAAGGGCCCAGGCGGGCGATTGATATACAAAAACTCGGCATGCTCAATTTCAAGCAGCTGCTCTATTTGTCCGGTCCGCTGATTTCCGCATCAAATGAAAAAAGCACGGCCCCGCTTTTCAACCTTGATAAGGATCCGCTCATTGCACCCACCCTGTATACGGATGAATCCGGTGCGGTTGAAATTGTTTGCCGGCAGCAACCCTTGTCCCCCAAAGCGCTCGGCGCCTATGCGTATAATCAGCCCCTGCATATTCTTGGTTGGCGGCGAGCCGAGGCCACCCTGTGGCTGTTTGCCGTTGCCGCCACGCAGGAAGAGTTGCTGCAGCTGATGGACAAGCGCTCCAATCATTGGCGAAAAACACTTTTTATACAAGGCTTGGTATTGGCTTTTCTGGTTTTTGTCATTTTTTGGCTCCTCAACCTTATCCTGTTGGCCACCCCCGCCCTGCGGTTGTTTCAATTGTTAATTGTCAACGTCGTGTGTTTAATCCTTTTTTACAGCGTATTTTTAATGGCCTCCTATCCGTTTGCACATACGCTGTTGCCGACACTGGCAATCCTGGGTTTGGCGAATGTGGTCTTTGTGCCTCTGGCCATGCTGATCAACCGCAAATACAAGATATAGCGCGTTCGCAGGAGGTCTCCATGCGTATAGAAGATATCAAAAAGCACGCGAATTTTCAGCCCGACCGTTTTGGGCGTTCGGTAATTATTACGTCGGAAAATTCCGTCTTGTTTTTATACAGCTTTAAACCAGGCCAAGCCATGACCGAACACTCCCATCCTTTCTCACAAGAGTATCTTACCATTATCGAAGGTGAAGCCGTAATCTCGGTGGGTGTTGAATCTGTGATTGCCAAACCTTATCAAGTCATCTTCGTGCCGCGCGAAGAAATACATGCGATTTATAATTATTCCCGCCAGCCGCTGTTGATTACGAGTTTCATGTCTCCCAAGCCCTGAAGCATTTGTTGCTTTCTCTTGGCTGCCGGCCCTTGCTCTCCGATGCTGAAAATGTGCATGGCGTGTTTTTGGTTTCTGCTGTTGCCATGTCATGCCAAGCGGAGTAACCCCGGTTTGTGCTGCTTGATCACTTGCCCGGTGTTTTACTTGTCCTCCATACTCCACGCCGTGCTGTTCCCCATAGTTCAACCTTCATTGCTTCCTTCTGGCTTGACTCTTCCTGGTTCATTTATTATGATAGATTGAAACCTCTGAAAAAGGTTTTATAGCCATCTGCCTGAATGGATGTTTGAGATGGGGATGAGACGGCAGCCGCCTACCCCATGGCGGCCGTTTGGCGAAGGCCCAGCCCAAACATCCGTTTGCAATCAGTTTTTCAGAGGTTTTAGATTTTTATTGTGAGTCACAAGTGTCCAAATTGGGATTGAGAAAGACACGACAACTATTGATACAGTGGTGCCAGCAGGCAACCAGACTGCCGGAGAGATCTTTTTACCAAGGTGGGGCGGGAACGCATGCACGAACCGCAAGGATTGCGCACGCCCGCCAAAATGGTTGCGGCCGTGTACTTTTCTTTTCCGCTGCTTTTGCTCCCTATCCTCCGCGCCTGCAGAACAAAATCCTTTGTGGAGGCCGCTATGGCTGAAGATAAATTTGATGTTATTGTGGTGGGGGCAGGGCCTTCCGGCTTGGCTGCCGCCGTCTCTCTGGCCAAGGCCGGGCTGGAAGTGGCTGTCCTGGAGCGGGGTGTTTTTGCTGGTTCTAAAAATGTCATGGGCGGCGTTTTCTACCGCCACCCGCTGGAAGAAATCCTTCCGGATTTTTGGCATGAAGCGCCGCTGGAACGCGCGATTGTGGAGCAACGTTTGTGGATGTTGGGTGCGCACGGCCATACCGGCATTGCTGTGCGCAGCGATACGTTTGGCGGCATAAAACCGAACTGCTGGACCGTGTTCCGGGCCAAATTTGACCGCTGGCTGGCGCAAAAAGCAGAAGCCGCCGGCGCCATGATTTTAACCGAAGCCACAGTCGAATCGCTGCTGCGGGAAAACGGCAAGGTGGTCGGTGTCCATACCAATTTGGAGGATGGCGATTTGCGGGCGGATGTGGTGATCATCGCCGAAGGAGCAAATTCCCTGCTGTTGCGTGACATCGGCGTGCATCCTGAAATCAAACCCAACCAGGTCGCCACCGCCGTGAAGGAAATCATTGCCCTGCCCGCCGGAAAAATCGAAGACCGCTTTAATGTGGAGCCCGGCCAAGGCGTCACCATCGAGCTTTTTGGTTCCCTTTCCCGGGGCGGAGTCGGCCTTGGTTTTTTATATGCCAACCGGGAAAGCATTTCCCTGGGCATCGGCCTGCTCACCTCGGACCTCGCGCGTCTGCAGGTTAAACCCAACGATCTGCTCGAAGCGCTAAAGGAGCATCCCAGCATCCGTCCCTTGCTTGCCAGCGGTTCCACCGAAGAGTATATGGCGCATTTGATTCCTGAAGGCGGCTACAACGCGGTGCCCCGATTATACGGCGCCGGCTGGCTGGTGGTTGGCGATGCGGCGATGCTGGTTGACAGTGTGCACCGGGAAGGGTCCAATTTGGCCGTCAAATCCGGCCTCCTGGCCGCCGCCGCCGTTGTCCGCGCCAAGGAAAATAATGATTTTTCCGCAGCCGGTTTGGCTTCCTACCGCAACGCCTTGCGCGACAGTTTTGTCATGCGGGATTTGAAAAAATATAAAGGTTTGTCCCATTTTCTGGAAAGCCATCCGCATTTTTTCACTGTCTATCCGGATTTGATCAACGACGCCGGCACGGCCTTTTTTACCGTCAACGGGCAGAGCAAACGTGAAATGCAGCGGCGCCTTTTAAAAATGATACGCCAGCGCCGCGGCCTTCTCGGTCTGATGCTGGATGCCGTGCAAGGAGGTTTGACACTGCAATGAAACTCGAGGATAAATTGTTTTTAGTCACCTTTGTGCCTGATTCCGAAACGCATCTCTCCGCCATCAAACAAGAAACCTGCAGGACGTGCGCCGGCAAACCCTGCATCTCCGGGTGTCCTGCGGCTTGCTGGGAGCACGAGGCTGAAAAAAATGAGGTTCTGGTTTCCTTTGAAGGCTGCTTGGAGTGCGGCACCTGCCGTATCATTTGCCCCTATCACAACATTCAATGGAAATATCCGCGCGGCGGCTTCGGCGTAAAATACAAGTTTGGTTGATCCGGCGGTTGATTTATTCCTTAGGCCAAGGACCTGCTCCATGGATCCGTCTGCCCAAAAAACCCTTTTACGCCGCAAGCTCCTGGCCGCACGACGCGCCCTTTCTCCGGAAGCCCGCGCCGAGGCCTCGCGGAATATTTGGCGGCGCGTCTGTTCTTTGCCGCAATGGGTCGCTGCGACCAATATCGGATGCTATGTCTCCCTGCCTGATGAAGTAAGCACCCACGAATTGCTCATCCGCGCCCTGGCCCCGGGGAAAAATTTATCCGTTCCGGGTATGGTCGCGCATGATTCTGTGCTGTGTTTTTCTCGGGTCCGGGAGCTTGGCGGGCT
>JAFGIQ010000160.1 GCA_016929575.1 candidate division FCPU426 bacterium | reverse complement strand
GGCCCCTCCCGCGGCGGAAGCAAAAACTGCTGCGCAGCTGCTGGCACAAGCGCAGGATTTGTACGACCAGCGTGAAACCCCCGGCAATGTCGCCCAGGCGATGACATGCTACAATCAGGTGTTGTCCCAAAATCCCGATGATTTTGAGGCGATCTGGCGTTTGGCCCGCTGTTATTGGTGGGAAGGGGATCATGCTCCCCAGGATAAAAAAATCTCCAATTATGCGACCGGGGTCCAGCTGGCGCAAAGGGCGCAGAAAATCGCGCCCGGAAAAACTGAAGGGTACTATTGGTTTGGCGTGTGCGAGGGGCGGGCTGCTGAAATCCGCGGGGTTTTAAACAGCCTTTTTGCCATTGAACCGATCCGCCAGGCCATGGAAAAAATATTGGAAATAGACCCCGGGCATGGCCGGGCACATCATGTGTTGGGGGTGCTGTACCGCAAAGCGCCCGGATGGCCCTTGTCCTGCGGCAATCTCAACAAATCGTTGGAGTACGCCCGTCTGGCAGTGGAATATGCTCCGGAGGAAGTGATCTGCCGCGTGGGACTGGCGCAAACACTGATAGCCAAAGGATTGAAGGACGAGGCCAAATCATTGTTGCAAGAAGCGCTGCTTTTGCCTGGCGCTGCGGATCAGCAACCTGAAACCAAGTCGGACAAAGAAACGGCGCGCACCCTGCTGGAATCCTTGCCTTAACACCACCCCTTCCCCCATAGTTTTGTCATACCATGACCCGGCATGACGTTGGCCGCAATCCAGTGGCTTGCCGCCCTGGACCCCGGACAGGCGATTGCATAGCATATCCTTGCCTTGCCCCCCTCGTCCGTCCCCGAACCCCCATGGGACGACGATATTGTCTGACGACAGACGTGTTTCCCGCTTGGCAGGGTTGACTTTTTAGTGCGGGTGGCCTAGAATTTGACTCACTACGTCCATGTTTGCCGGATTGCAGCCAGCAAGGCTTGCGGTGCCGGATGGTGACGACGTGTATGCGGTTTGAAAGGATTGTATCATGCCCCTTGCTTTCAGCAGACGCCGACGTGAAAAGCGCAAAAGACGGTGGATATCCTTCACGGTTATCTTCACTGTCCTTTTTTGCGCGGCGCTCTACCTGTACGGCAGCCGCATCCGCATCTCCCTGCACATGAACAAAGGCCGCACCTATTACCAGCAAGGCAACCTGGATCAAGCGCTTATCGAATTTAACCGGGTCTTGCTCACCTCCACCAACAACCCGCAGGCTATCGACGCCATTGGTCTGGTGTACTTGGCCCAGGGGGATTTGCTGCGTGCAGAAATAAAATACGAGCAGTCCGTCAAGCAGGGTTTGAAGCCCAACAGCCGTTTTAATCATGTCAGAGTCGGCTATGCTTACCTGACGCGGGGCATATACGCGCCGGCGGAATTGGAATTCCGGCATGCTTTGGACATCACCCCCCGCGATCCGGAAGCGCATCTCGGGCACGCCTTGGCCTTGCATGCCTTGGGGCGCCTTACCGACGCCATTGACGCCTACCGCCAGAGCTTGTCCTTGAATCCGGATCTCAAACTGGCCCAAAAGAACATCAATCTCGCCCGCGAGGAATTGGAGCGTGGATTCAGATATTATATTTACGACCGCCAGGGCAATCCCCTGGCCCGCTATCCGGTGGCCCGCCACTCGGGGCGCCGCTACTACCCCCTGGCGCAGTATGCCTCCCATCTCATTGGCTATGTCAGCGAGGAACACGGGCTGGCAGGGCTGGAACGCGCCCTCGAACCCTATTTGCCCGGCAACGTCGTCACGCTGACCATTGATTCCCAGTGGCAGCGCGCGGCCGACCAGGCCATGGGCTGGCGCAAAGGATCGCTGGTGGCCCTCAATCCCAAAACCGGTGAAATCCTGGCGCTCATCAACCACCCCAGCTTCAATCCCAACCGCATTGACGATGATTGGAAAAAGAACGCGCGCAATAAAAACCAACCGCTTAAAAACAGGGCCTTCGAAGGCCTGTACCGGCCGGGATCCATTTTTAAGCTGATCACAGCCGCTGCTGCCATAGAAACCGATCTGGACATGACCCATATTTTTCCGGTCAATTGCACCGGCGTCGTTCGTTACACCGGGCAGACTTTCTGGTGCTGGCAGCGCCACGGCCGCGTGGACTCACTGCAGGCCGCTTTGGACACTTCCTGCAACGTGGCTATGGGGGAAGTGGGCTTTGCCCTGGGTCCGGACCGGTTGTACGAGTATTCCAACAAATTTGGATTCGGCGCCCCCATCTCCTGCTCATTCAAATCCCTGCAGGTGGACCTCTCTTTCCCTGTGGCTGTCTCGACCGCCCCGATGGTGGAAGACAACCGGTATGCGATCGCCAACCGCTCCTGCGGCCTGGGCGAAGACATCTTTATCACGCCTTTGCACGCGGCCATGCTGGCAGCTGTCGTTGCCAATCAAGGGCGCATGATGACCCCGTTTTTCATCAAAGAAATCCGGAATATTCAAGGCGAGCTTTTAGGTCAGGGAATTCCTTCCTTGCTGCGGACGCCGATCACTCCTGAAACCAGCGTGCAACTCCGTGATTACATGATAGATACCGTCCAGCACGGCATCAGCCAAAAGGCCCAGATCAAGGGAATCGCCGTGGCCGGCAAGACCGGTACCACCGGAGACTCCCGTCAAGGCTTGAATGGCTGGTTTATCTGTTTTGCCCCGGCGGAAAATCCGCAAGTCGCCCTGGCTGTCTACGCGGAAAAAGAAGGCACGGGAATGGATATGGCCGCCCCCATCGCCCGCCGATTTTTGGAAAGCGTGCTCAAATAACCCGGGGCGCGGCTGCGGCATCTGGCGCCGCCACCGAAGGTTCCCCCCTCAAGGGAGGCGACATTCCTATGCGAGAACATCCCTGTGCCTGCGGACAACAGCCGGCTGTGCTCGTCACCGGCGTATCCACGGGCATCGGCAAAGCCACGGCCCTGGCTTTGGTGCAAGCCGGGTTCACGGTTTTTGGCACGGTAAGGAAACCCGCTGACGGCAAATATCTGAAGTCGGCCGGCGGCTATCCCCTCCTGCTGGACGTCACCCGGCCCTCCAGCCTGGAACACGCCTTTCGTCGCATGAAAACCCTGCTCCGTGCCAAACCCCTGTATGGTTTGGTCAACAATGCCGGCATTTCCATCTGTGCCCCCTGGGAGCATGTTGACATGAAAGATGTACGCCTCCAGATGGAGATCAACCTCTTCGGCGTGATCATGGTCACCCAGCGTTTTCTGCCCCTGCTCAAGCAGGCGCACGGCAGGATTATCATGATCAGCTCCACCTCCGGCCGCTCAGCCACAGCCCTGATGGGGCCCTATTGCTGCTCCAAGTTTGCCTTGGAAGCCCTGGTCGACACGTTGCGGCAGGAAGTGAAGCGCGCTGGAGTGGAAGTCGTCAGCATTCAGCCCGGCCCCACCAAAACACCCATTTTTGCCAAAACCCGCAATTGGGTGAAAAAGAAATATGCGGCACAGGTGGCTGCCGGCATTTTTGGCAGCATGGAGGCGCTTTCCCATAAAATGGCCGACAACGGGATCCCCCCTGAAAGAATAGCAAAAGCCGTGGTTCAGGCGCTGACTGCCAGGCGTCCTGCTTTGCGCCGCATCATCTCCCGTCATCCCTGGTGGCATTATCTGGAATCCTGGCTGCCCCTGCGCCTGCGGGACTGGATTATCTGCCAAGCTGTGTTCGGCTTCCCCTCCCCTCCAGCGCGCACCTCCCGCCCAACCGCTTCCCGCCGCCATCGCCCTGGCCGCGGCCGATGAAAGTCCTGGTCACGGGCGGAAGCGGTTTTCTCGGCACCTTTATTGTCAGGGAATTGCTGTCTTGCCATCACGAAGTGCGCGTCCTTTGCCTGCCCCAGGATCCGGCGCCAACACTGCAGCAGCTGCCGGTGGAAAAAACCGCCGGTGATGTATTAACCCTTGCCTCCCTGCAAGCGGCTTGCGCCGGTTGCGAGGCGGTCGTTCATGCTGCCGGCAGCACGAATTTGGAT
>JAFGIQ010000159.1 GCA_016929575.1 candidate division FCPU426 bacterium | reverse complement strand
TGTGCGCGCCGGTGTGTGGGGACGGAATGTTGCAGCAGGCCATGCCTATGGCGCCCCGGCAAGCCTGACAGCGGATTACCAGTATGAACACCCTTTAACCCGGCAACACCTTGCCCCCGGAGTGCCGGCCCGTATTGTCCTGACAGACAGCCGGCAGCCAGGCCGGGTAATCGGGCTCGATTATTATCAACACCTGCTGGAGGGGAACAAGACGCAGTTGTACTATCTCGCTGGTTTGCTGGAAGATTCCCAGATTGAACTGAACTTTGAACTGCTGCCAAACCGGTTGCGCCTGGTTAACATCCAGGTGGCTGAAAACTTGCGCCAAAGCGGCATTGCCGGCAGCATTACCCAATGGCTGGCACAAGTGGCGCACCGTCTTTATCCTGATGAAAGCGAGCCCTTTGAGATTCATTTGGTGAACAACCCGGTCATGCTGCGTCTGGCTGAACAGGTCATGCAGCCCGCAACCATCAGGGTGTACAGTGTCTTTGATGACCAATGGCACCTGCTCCGTGAACCGGGATTTGATCTTTACCAGAGCTTCGGCCCGCTAGAGAAAGGCGTGGCGCGCATTGTCTTGAGAAAAGAGGCGGAAGGATACCAAGTGCTGGAAAAACCGGAGGCAGTGGAAGTGCGGCTTAACGGAGCCAAAGTGGAGATCAGGGATACCGTGAATGGAAAATTGGAGCAAGATTATAAATTCAAGACAAGTTTTGATATAACCGGCAAATTAAAATCCCTTCCTGTCCGGGAAAAGGGGGCCAACCAGGCTTTTACGGACTGCAAGCCCCAAAACAGGGGCAAGCAGCCAATCATCAACATCGGCCTCCTGGCCGCTCTGGCCGGGCTTGCTTGGGATCTGGTCATGGGCGTGGCGGGCGGAAATATGCATCTTGGTGTGGGGACCGGCGTGTCTGTGCTTTTGCTGGTGTATTTTACCTACCGTTTGCCCCAAGTGCTGGGGTATTTCCGTCAAGCCCGCGCTTTTTACACTGTGGAGGATCTCCGCCTGGATTTACAGAGGCTGCATGATATGACGCAGAGCCTGCCCCTGCCGCAAGAGTGGCTGCCGTGGATAAACGGTCAAAGCGGGCGGGTGCCGGAGTCTGTGCTAAACATAGGATTTAAATCCCTGAAGATATCCCCCTGGCGCTTGTTGCTGTTTCCCGGCCGCAGTTCATATTATGATCCCAAAACCAATGAGCTGGCGTTGCATAAAAATATTAAATCTTTGTCTGATATCAACCGCTTGCGGGTCGTGGCCCATGAACTTAAACATCTTTTAGACGCCCGCCGAACCAGCACAGAAAAAGCCTGGTGGCAGAGGATGGGGATCTTGCGCTGGCTGGCCGAAGAGATCACGGCTTTCCGTTTGGAAATCCGGCTGCGCGCTGCTGCCCGTTCCGGAGAAAAGGCGCGTCCACAAGTATCCGCCGGCTATACGGTTTTAACCAAAATAGGGTTGAACCAGGTCCAGTTGCCTGTGAATGCCGGTGTTTTGGCCGGCCGCAGGCATTGGTGGCAGCGCTGGCCCGGGGTAAGGCTGGCCCTGATCAATTTTTTCTGGTTCAGGTCCGGCAGATCCGGATCTGCCGGACTTCAATCCTCATCCACCCCGGCACAGTCTGGCATATTTGCGACCGAACTGGGCCGGCGCCTGCTTGGCCAATTGCCTCCGCATTATTTTGCCTTGTCAGATCTGGTGCGCGCCCAAAAAGAAGGCAAAATCATAGAAATCCGGATCTGGCCCGAGGACATCGGCAAGGCGGAATATTTAAGGCGGCTGTCCCGGGGAGAGTGCTGGCAAAATTTGAGCAGAGGACAGGAAGCGGCCTTTGCCCTCTACCTTCCGGCGGATGTGGCCGCGGGCATGCAATCATCCTGGGAAACAACCGGGAGGGTTGACGGGAAGGCGGGGCGTTTGTTTGATGCCATCGCAGCCTATGCCGGCGACAGCCATTATCAAAATCTTTACCGCAATGCCAAGCAGGCAAAGCGTCTGCAACAATTTGTGGACGCCACGCCGTCTCTGGAAGAGCATTTTTCACAGGCTGGGAAAAAAGCTGTCAACTGGCGCTTGGCCTTGGAGCAACTGGCACTGGCCAATACCGAAAACACACTTTCGCACATCATCGGTATGGTTTTGCGGGAGTGGGTGGTTGCACAGGATGCGCAGCTGGAATCAGGCCTGCTGCAATTGTTGCGGAAAATAGATCCCGGCAACAACAGGATGGTGAAAATCGTCCGTGGGACCAACACATTTTATCTTCGGGTGCCTGCGCTGGTTCTTGAAAAGCAAGGATTATTATGGCTGCTGCAAAAAAAATATCCGGACAGCACGATTACGCTGGACAACAAAAAATCTTTCCGTCTACAGCCGCCCTGGCGTGTCTCCTTCAGGCAAGCTGCGTAAAAAAGCCTTCTGGAACTATTTTCTTGCATTGCATGGATTTATAGGCGAAAATGATAATGAGAAGGCATTTTCAAGGAGATATTGCCAGTGCTGTTACAAAAGAAAGAAATGCCGCTTGAAAGACGGCGCTACCGCCGCGTTCCCTTTAAAATGGCCGTCTATTTTAAAAGCCTGAACAAAGGCGAAGTATCCCGTTCCACCAAGAGCCACTCCGCAGACTTCAGCGCCGGGGGCTTGGCCATGCACAGCCAGCAAAAAATGCGGCGCGGCCAGATGCTGATGCTCAACCTCTTTATTCCTGTACACGGCAGAATGAAATACAGCGAGGGTATGCTTGATTATACCAAATCCCGCTGTCAGACCACCGCCATCCTTTCCCGTGTGGCCTATTGTTTAAAAACCACTGATGCCTATAAACTGGGCGTGCAGTTTCTGGATTTGGAAAAAAACCACCGCAAACTGCTGAAGTCTTTTCTGGTGAAATGCCAGCTGCTTAAATCAACATCCAGGTTGTACTCCTGATTGCGGGGCAGGATGTTTTTTCGTGGGCATGGGTTCTTGACGGGTGTTTTTTGAAAACGGACTTGATCGCGGGAGTCTTCATCAATGCCAAAAACCAAAGGCACGGATATTGCTGCTCTGCGCAAGATACTCAAGAAAGCGGGAAGTGAAAAAGAGCAGCAATTCCTGGAGAGACTGGCGCCGGAATTGGCGGATTTATATCAGCGTTCCATCCATACGACCTGGAATGACATCCACATGCAAACCGCGCTCTACGAAGCAGCCGCCCTGATGCTTTTTCCTGGCGAACCCGAGTATATGATGGAATTGGGAAAAGAGATGGCCCGCCACAGCTATTCGACCGTATATAAGATTTTTCTGCGCATTCCGACAGTTGAATTCATCATGGAAAGGGCCGCCATTGTCTGGCGGTCATACCACGACCAGGGCCAGGCTGAAGTCACCGAAATACATCCCGGCAGCGGGACTTTTGTGGTGCATGGATATCCGGAGCTTCCCCGTAAAATGCGGGAGGTGATCGGCGGCCACATATATGTGCTGTTGGAAATGACCGGCGCCCGGGGGATCATCGTCAAGACTCTGGATACAAATCCGCGATGCTGGGAATGGAAAATGCAGTGGAATAAATAAGCCGTATTTACCCCGGGGCTGAGATATGGCCGGCTTGTTGCCGCCCCCTATACTGACGGGAATCGGCCGTGCCTTTATTGCCCATGTTTCAGCGTGCGGTGAAAAGATGTCAGGGCAGCCCGCTTGTTTTCCCCGTGAAGACACGCAGGTTCCGCTCCCGCTTTATCCATGGCGGATGATTCAATTGGTCATTTTACATATTGAGTGCCATGAGGGGCGCGTGTTATAATTCCGCCCATAGTTTGATAAATCCATATAGACTTCAATAGTACATACCCAACCATACCCGTTGCCATTCTCCGCTTTGCTAAAAAAATGTACGGTTTTGAATAAGGCGGATGATTGCTTTTTGTCGGCCTTTTCCATAGTTTAGTATAGTGACGGATTGTGTATGGGTGAAAGCCGGATACAGTCTATTCTCATGGCCGTAAAATAGGCGATATTTCAATTGAATCAATTTTCGGCTTATGGCAAAATGCGCTGCTGATGTCGTGGCCTTGGCCAGTGGGACCAACAAAGCAGCATAAACAGAGGGGGCAAGATGTCGAGACGTTTTATATTTTATCTTGTTTTTATGTCCTTGTTTTTCGTGCAAACACATTCAAGCTGGGGGACGACGGTGCTGGGGGGCAGCGCGGGAAATGGCGAGGACAGCAACGCCGCGACATTTCATTTCAACGGTGACAGTGTTGATTTTCAGATGACCAAGCCGGACGGCACCTCGCTGGTGAACGGCGAGATGGCGTATGAATACGGGCAATCGTTTGAGATTTTAAAAAGCGGGGCCGATTACATTGTGCCCAGAGCTTTGCAGGTGACCGGGGCGAATTTGAGCGGGAGCAACTGGACCACGTACGCGTACCCGCCATACAATCATGTGGCCCTGGATCCTGCCACGGGCCGGATCAAATTCTCGACCCAATCCGCCTGGCAGGAGGCTGAAGGCATAGACATCAATGAACCCTATCCTTTTTTCAGCAATGTTCCTGATGTGGAAACCAGCGACGCGGGCTATGCCATTGCCGCGTGGGATCAAGAAGATGCCAGTTACGTGCGGGTGTGGGCCAATGTCTATTCCCCGCAGAGCGGCTGGTACGGAGCAGTCACCATTGACGCAGATACGGGCCATACTGCAGGATATCCTGTTATAGCCATGAACAGTTCAGGCCAGGCGATTTGTACTTTTTGGCAAATAGACAGCGGAGGAGTTGGGCGTGTTTATGTAGTACACTACCAGCCGGGAGTGGGCTGGTATGGCCGGGTGACTGTTAATGCTGCCTCCGGTTATGACGCCTTTTTACCTGATGTGGCCATGAATGATGCAGGCCAGGCGATATGTGTTTTTTTTCAGAGTGATGCCACAGCCAGCCGTATTTATGCAACCCGCTATGTTCCGAATGTAGGCTGGTACACGGCAGTTACCATTCAAGTCTATAACAATAATTATGGCGCCGATTATCCGAGAATCGCGATCAATGATGCTGGATACGCCCTGTGTGCTTTTTTACAGCCGGATGCCACCACCACCCGCGCCTGCGCCAACCGGTATGTGCCGGGCGCCGGCTGGCAGGGGGCAGTGGCCGTGGACAACGGCAGCGCCAATCCCGCGAGCGAAGCGCGGGCGGCTATTAATGACAACAATCAGGGATTCGTTTTTTTCGAGCAAACAGATCCGAGCGGGACTCCGCACCAGCGTATCTATGTGAATGAATACACCAGCAGCTGGCTGCTTTCGCCGTATGCCATCGATGACGCCAATTTAACCACCAATGCCGGGTATCCGGAAATCGCCAGCAACAACTCAGGCCAGCTGGTATGTGTTTTTAATCAAACAGATGCAGTGACAAACCGCTCGTATGCCAACCGCTATCA
>JAFGIQ010000158.1 GCA_016929575.1 candidate division FCPU426 bacterium | reverse complement strand
GCCCGGGGACATCTCCGCCATAAGCGGAGATGCGGCATAAGATAATGCCTTTCTACCACTCAGATCAAAAATCCCCGCTCGTAAAGAGCGGGGATTTTTAAGGGACAACGATCCGCAAGGCGGCGGGAACGATTTTAAGACGGATGCGCTCCCGCCCCAAGTACTCGCCATCCAAGTGCACATACTGCCTCCGGTTTTGCACCACCAATTTTTTACATTGGAAATACTCCACGTCAAGATATTTTTCCAGCAGGCCGCGCCGCCACCCCCACAAATACCTGACGAAAGTAAAAAAGCCGCGCCGCTTGAACAAACAGACATCGAGATAGCCGTCACTGGTGTTGGCGTGGGGCAAAAGGAGCAATCCGCCGCCGTAATACTTCATGTTGCCCACAATTACAAAATAGCCTTTGCGCACATGTTTTTCCTGATCGATGCGCAGGCGCAAATGTGTGAACGGGTAGATAAAAAAGCCGACGAAGGCGGAAAAGGCAAGGGCAATGACACCGAAAATTCTTTTTAAATGGGGATCCGTGGCTTTGATGACAAAAGCATCAAAACCGATGCCTGCCATGCAGGCAAAATACCTGCGGTTGACCATGCCCAGGTCCATGGTGTGGATACGCCCTCCGGCAATGATCGCACAAGCGCGCTCAATATCCAAGGGCAGGTTGATTTGGAGTCCGAAAATATTAATGGTACCCAGAGGGAGCACAGCCAGGGCGGTCCGCGAACAGGCCAGGCCGTTGACCACAGCGTTAATGGTGCCGTCGCCGCCGGCTGCAATCACCAGATCATACTGCTGACGGACGCATTCCCTGGCCATCTCGGTGGCTGCGGCGGAAGAAGAGGTGATGATCGCCTGGCGGGGATACAGCTGATGCTTGGCTAAAAGCGCAAGTATCCGGCGCAACAGCGTCGCCGGATGCCGCGGCACGGCCGCAGCAGTCTTCCTGATGCCCAGCAGTTGACGGAAGAAAGGAGGGAAAAAACCGTGGCCGGAGTGGGGATTGCAAATCAGCATGATTTTTTTGAATGGCGGATGTCGGGGAACGCCACGGTTTGAGGGCACAGGGCGTGAAGGCCTTTTTGGCAGACGCCGGGGCATGGTCATCCTCCTGTTATTTATCCCCAATAGTGTAACACAGAATTGTGAAATTCTGTTTTTTTCACCATCCCCGGATGAGGGGCTTAAGCGGCAACCAGGGGAGGCATGGTTTTGGGCCGGGGAGAGACCAGTACTGCGGTGAAATAATATTTTAGGGGGGAGAATATTGTTGGCGCATGTCTTCAAGGTATTTTTGGCTGTATTCCCCGGGATAATTCAGGAGGACTTGATGGGCATAGGTAAAGGCCACAGATAAAGGCAGACTCCGGTTTTCAGGATGCTGATAAAACCGGTCAATCAGCGATTTTATTTCCATATTGGTGCGCGTTTTGGGAAAACTCAAGGTATCCATGAAACCCAGCAGGTTTTGCTGGTCATACGGCTGCAGGAGCAATGCGTCTTTCATCACACGCAGGGCGCATTCATATCCACCAAGGAATCCGCTGGTGTACATCAGCAAGGAACTCTCCGGCAATCTGGATTGCATGATCAGCCAAAAAGAACCGTCCAAAGGAGGGTCTTCACTTTCGGCAGGAGGAAGCGTGGCATCCGCCGCCCAGACCGCGGTGGGCGCCAAAGGCAAAAGGATAAGCAACAGAATCATGCGTTTCATATAACGGCCCCCCTTATGCTATTCTCGAGCGCAATGGGGCTCCACTAAACCCGTAAAATGCATTGAACAAAGCACAGTTTTTATAAACAACAAGGGCCGCGACCCGAATGCCGGCGTAAAAGGCATCTTGCCTGCCCCTGCACGGGCATGCTAGAGTGGGGGGCGCGGGCATAGACAGTATTGAAAAAATCACAAGGGGCAAAATGAAAGAGGGAAAAAGCATGCCGCTTAAAGAAAGCGTGACGGATGTCATTCAACGGCGAAGTTCTTGCCGGACGTATAAACCAGAGCCGCTGACCAGCAAGCAGGAAGCTGCCATACGGCAGCATCTGCAGGAGAAACGCACAGGGCCTTTTGGTTTGGGAGCGCGTTTTGTGCTTTTATCCCGCCAACCGGAAGATGTGATGGCGGCAAAACGTATTGGCACCTACGGCACCATTGCAGGCGCCAGGCAGTATATTGTGGGACTGATATGCCTGCAGGACAAAGCATTGGAAAACTTCGGCTACTTGATGGAAGAGACGATCCTGTTTGCCACCGCATTGGACCTGGGGACCTGCTGGCTGGGAGGATCTTTGCATAGAAGCCAACTCAGCCAGGAAACGCACGCTGCGCCGGAAGAATATATACCCGCCATGACTCCGGTGGGCCAAGCCAGCGGGAAAAGAAGCTGGACCGATCATTTATTGCGCTGGAGCGCACGCGCAAAAGCAAGGAAACCATGGACGGAATTGTTTTTTCTCTCGGAATTCGGCCGGGTGTTGACCCGGGAAAACGCAGCCCGCTATGCACTTCCTTTAGAGATGGTGCGGCTGGGGCCCTCGGCATCCAACCGGCAGCCGTGGCGGGTGGTTAAGGATGCGGACCGGGAAAATTTTCATTTTTATCTGCAGCGAAATGCTTTATATGGAAATATAGCCAAAACACTTCTGCAGGCAGAGGACATCCAACGGCTTGATCTGGGTATTGCTATGTGCCATTTTGAAAAAACCGCCCAAGCACTGAAATTGAGCGGAAAATGGGAGTTGATTTCACCGATAGTTAAGAACCTGCCGCCTAATACTGAATATATCGTATCCTGGAGGGGGAATGACAAATAACGAGAAGGATTACGACTAAAAAATTGTGCAGTTTGTGCAAAGAATATTTGACAATAATACGGCAGAGTGCTAAAGTTCCCCACAGAAGCCTTATGCAGGCGGGGGTTGATTATATAAAGTAAGGAGAAAGACAGGCATGTCAGTACAGGGAAAAGTCAAATGGTTTAACAATGCAAAAGGGTATGGGTTTTTGGAACAGGAAGGCAGTGACAAGGATGTTTTTGTGCATTTTTCAGCAATTCAGTCAGACGGATTTCGCACGTTAAAAGAAGGAGAACAGGTTGAATTTGATATTACCGAAGGTCCGAAAGGCATGCAGGCGGCAAATGTAAAAAAACTTGGCAGTGAATCCAGCAACTAATACGGGTGAAAAACTAGAAAAAACGGCCCTGGTCATGGGCCGTTTTTTTTTACTGTAATACCTATGTATCCATAAACCCGCGCAATCCGGCAGTATCAGTGTATTTTGTACAGTAATGACTGCCATCCCAGGTTAAGGGTCTTTGATGTACATGCTTCAAAAAACAGTTGAAATTTTACAACAGTCGCAACGCGTAACTGTATTTACCGGTGCGGGCATTTCAGTGGAAAGTGGTATTCCACCTTTTCGTGGACCAGATGGATTATGGCAGAAAGTGGACCCAGTTATTTTCGATATACATTTTTTTAGGCAACATCCCCTCAAAACCTGGGAAATTTTATCCGCCGGATTCCTTGACCAGCTTGATCAGGCACAACCCAACGCAGCCCACCTGGCCCTGGCACAAATGGAAAACACAGGCATGATCACTACCGTCATTACTCAAAATATCGATGGCATGCACCAGCGCGCCGGCAGCCAACAGGTGCTGGAGTTTCACGGCAATGTGCAGCTGGCTGTGTGCCTCAGTTGCGGCAGGCGGGCTGCGCGACGAGACCTCTCCTTGACTTCCTTGCCGCCTCGTTGCCCGGAGTGCGGCGGGATTTTCAAACCGGATTGCGTGTTTTTTGGCGAACCCATCCCTGAGCCTGCCCAAAGCAGGTCTTTTCAAGAAGCATTTCAATCCGATTGTTTTCTCCTGATCGGAACCAGCGGAGAAATCATGCCCGCCTGCATGATACCAACCCTGGCCAAACAACAAGGAGCCAAGATTATTGAAATAAACCTGGAGCCGAGTCTGTACACGCACAGCATCACGGATTGCTTTCTGCCCGGACGGGCCACCGAACAAATGGAAAGATTGCTGTCTGCGGTACAAGCAGGATAAATCCCGCAGGGAAATAAAAAAAGTTATGCCTTTCGTGTGCTTGCCAAAAAGAAAAAGCAGGAGAGCACTCCGGTGTGCGCGCCAGGATGAACAATAAAAACAAGACTCCGGCAGGGAGGGATCATGGCCCTTGCCGGACAGGCAACCCGGAAGCATGCAGGAAGTTGACCAAAAGGTGATGCGCTGAATCCATTTGACAAAATAAGAAGTAAAGGAGTAAAAAGGATTCATACGCAAGTAAGGTTCCCACCGCGACAAAAATTTACGACCAAAGGAGGGAAGTCATGCATACCATCGGTGAATACAAGGGGAACGCCGTTATTACGTTAAAGCGGAATGAAGACGACAATTACGGGTTTACGTTCGGGCTGGCCAAGGCCAAATTGATTTTGGACCATCTGGAAGAAATCCGCGCTTTTTACGAGGGCAATAAGGATAAAAACCGCAAAAAAAACGAATAAGAACTGGGTCGGGGTCCCGTTTACTCACTGTTGCGCGTAGCCACCACATCGATGCCCAGGGATAACAGGTTCGCCACCACCACATCCCCGACCCGGACAGGGTGGGTGAGGCGCACACGTTGGATGGCCTGCATGGCAGCGCCGATGGACGCTTTTGGAATTGGCCGGTTTGTCCGTACCGGAACCCACTTTATACCCAGCCCTTCTGTCCGCACGGTTGAAGTCACAGTCCGCCGGGGGCTTTCAATCTCCTCTTTGGCATAGGTTTCACCTTTAGGGCATTGGTATCCCTCGACAGTAAGCAGGCGTCCATTTTTAACTTCCGCCGTCAACACACAGCCGTTGGGGCATTCAATACAGGTCAATTGTTTTTTCATGTGCCCAATCCCCGCAAATATTCTGCCGCCTGCCTCCCGGCGCAGGCGCTGTCACGCACCACAGAATCCACCAAATCATAGATGCGAAATGCGTTTCCACTGACAAAAAGACCGGGAAAAGACGTCTGGTTGATCCCCGGGGAGACGGGGGTGTTGGTCCTGGGATCGAGGGGCACGCCGGCCATTTCTATCAATTCGTTTTCCGGAATAAGCCCCACAGAAACGAGAACCGTGTCACAGGGAAGAAAAAAAGCGGTGCCGGGCAGATCCCGCAGGGAGTCATCCACCCGCACCACCTTGACTTTTTCCACGCGCTGGCGCCCATAGAGGCAAGCCACCCGGTGCTGCAAATAAAGGGGGATGTCGAAGTCCTCCAAACATTGGACGACGTTGCGCGCCAAACCGCGGGATTGCGGCAGGATTTCAATGACCGCGCGCACGCGAGCGCCTTCGAGGGAGAAACGGCGGGCCATGATCAGGCCGATATCGCCGGAACCGATGACCACTACTTCCTTTCCCGGCAGGAGGCCTTCCATATTAATGAGCTTTTGCGCCAGCCCGGCCGGAAAAACGCCGGCCGGCCTGGTTCCAGGGATGGGAATCATTTCCCGGGTGCGCTCCCGGCAACCGGTACACAGGATGAGCGCTTTTGCAGCCAGGGTCAGCATGCGGCCCGGCTTGATGCAGGTCAGGATTTTATCGGGCGTCAAGCGCACAACAAAGGTCTGCAGGCTGACACGGATTTGCGGAGTTTCGTGCAGGCGCTGAATATAGCGCGCGGAGAATTCAGGCCCGGTCAGGTCCGCTTGGAACTGATGAAGCCCAAAACCAGTATGAATGCATTGGTTGAGAATGCCGCCCAAGTACTGGTCCCGCTCCAACAACAGAATGTCCTTCACCCCCTGGGCAGCGGCTTCCAAGGCGGCCGCCATGCCGGCCGGGCCGCCGCCGACAATGATGCAATCATGTTGTACGGTATTATTCTTCATGCTGATCTTTTGCCTCAAAAACCCCGGTGTCTCTGTCGGCCATTACTATTTCTGATCCAGGACCGCGTTTGCTTATCTTTTCCGGCGGGAGATTCAGCTCTGCAGCCAGGATTTTCATGATACGGGTGGTGCAAAAACCTCCGTGGCAGCGTCCGGCCTGGGCGCGCGTGCGAAATTTGATGCCGTCCAGAGTTCGGGCGCCGCGGTGGACGGCATCGCGGACTTCCTGGGCCGACACCATTTCACAGCGGCAGACAATGTCGCCGTATGGGGGATGACGGCGGATAAGCTTTCCGGCCTGGCCAAGCGGCAGGGTGAAGAGATGGCGCGCGGCTTTGCGGTGGCGGTGGAAAAACCATTTTCTGCGCAACGCCAGGCCGTTTTTTGCCAACAAAGAACAGACGCAGCGCGCCACGGCCGGTGCGGCGGTTAAGCCCGGGCTTTGCATGCCGGCGGCTTGTATCATTCCCGGAACGCCGTGCTCATGCCGCAGGATAAAGTCGTCGCCGGCTACCGGCCGCAGTCCCGCAAAATACGCGATGATGTCTTCGCGGCGGATGGACGGCACCATTTTTTGGACAGCGGCCAGCACTTCTTGCAGCCCCTGGTCGGTGGTGGCAAGATCCTCTTTGTCGTCTGTTGGCCGGGCGGTCGGGCCGACCATGGGATTACCGTCTGCGGTTTTAATCACCAGGATGCCTTTGGAGGTTTTGGTCGGAAGCGGAAAAAGCAAGTGGCGGGTAAGGTTTTCACGCTTCTTATCCAGCAAATATTCCTCGCCTTTGCGGGGGCGGATGGTGATGTCGTGAATGCCGGCCAGACGCGCCACTTCGTCTGCGAAGAGACCGGCCGCGTTGATGAGAAAACGCGACTGGAAACTCTCCCCGCTTTCGGTGCCCACCCAAAAGAGGTTGTTTTCCTTGCGCAGGGAAACCACCTTTTGCTCCAAAAAAATCTCGGCACCGTTGCGGACCGCATTTTCGGCCAGATCGTACACCAAACGGTACGGACTGATAATACCGGCGGACGGGGCGTACAAAGCAGCCAAGGCCTCGGGATTCACATTGGGCTCATGGTCGCGCAGCCAGGCCCTGTCCACCAGCCGTAGTCCCGGAACCCCCAGGGATTCTGCATCCGCTTTTATTTGCAGCAGGGCGGCGCGTTCTTTTTCCTCGAAGATGAGGATACATTCACCGACTTCGACAAAATGCACGCCCAATTCACGCGCCCAAGTGCGCATGAGGCGGTTGCCTTCCACGCACAGGCGGCCCTTTAAGGAAAACGGAGGATTCTGGGTGCCCGGATGGATGATGCCGCTGTTGGATTTGGAAACGCCGAAGGCGAGTTCCGCCTCTTTTTCCAGGAGGGCTACAGACAAGGTAAAACGCGAGAGCTCGCGGGCGATGGAGGTGCCGACAACGCCGCCACCGATGATAATCACGTCATATGTTTTCTTCATAAGCGCGCACGGGCAACGGCCTGCAACCATCCCTGATAAAATTGGTCAGCCTGGGCCTTGGGCCTGCGAGGGACAAAACGCCTGTCCAACTGCCATTGCTTTTGAATAATCCGGCTGCTTGGCCAGACACCCGCAGCCAGTCCGGCCAGATAGGCGGCCCCCAAAGCGGTGAGTTCCAAAAGTCTGGGACGAATCACCGGCAGACCGAGTATATCCGCCTGGAATTGACAAAGAAAAGCATTGGCTGCTGCGCCACCGTCAACCCGGAGGGAGGAAAGGGCCAACCCCGACTCCTTTTTCATGGTATCCAGCACATCCCGTGTGGAGTAGGCCATGGCTTCCAAGGCCGCGCGCACCAGGTGCTCCCGACGGGTGCCGCGCGTCAAGCCTGAAATCAGACCCCGGGCGTTTTGATCCCAATAGGGAGCCCCCAGGCCGACAAAGGCAGGGACAAAATATACTCCGTCGTTGGCAGGAAGCGCCAAGGCCATTTTTTCAGACCGAGAAGCCCGCGGCAGGATTTGCAGACCATCGCGCAACCATTGAACGGCCGCGCCGGCGATGAACACGGCGCCTTCCAGCACGTACACCGGGCGGCCAGCATGGTCGCAGCCCAACGTAGTGATCAATCCGCGCTGGGAGTGGATGCGCGTACTGCCGGTATTCAGGAGCAGAAAACAACCCGTGCCGTAGGTGTTTTTAATGGTGCCCGGGGTAAAACAGGTTTGGCCAAATAAAGCCGCCTGCTGGTCGCCGGCAATGCCGGCGATCGGTATCCCGGCAGGCAACCTTCCCAGGCGGACAGTATAACCAAAGATACCGGAGGAAGGCTTTACCTCCGGCAGCAAAGAAGCTGGAAGGCTGAACATTCCGAGCAGGGAAGGATCCCAGCGGCGTTTTTCTATGTCAAACAGCATGGTACGCGAGGCGTTGGTATAGTCAGTGGCATGCACTTTTCCGCCGGTAAGCTGCCACAGCACCCAGGAGTCTGTGGTGCCGAAGCAGAGGCGGCCCTGACGGGCCAAAGAGGGCGCGGAGGGCAGATGCTGCAGCAGCCACTCCAACTTGGTTCCTGAGAAATAAGCGTCAAGCGGCAGGCCGGTTTTACGGCGGACCAGGGCCGCCGTCCCTTTCCGGCGGCTCAGAGCCAGACAGCGGTCTGCGGTTCGGCGGCACTGCCAGACAATGGCATGGTGCAGCGGACGGCCGGTCTCACGGTCCCACAATACAGTCGTCTCCCGCTGATTGGCAATGCCGATGGCTGCAATGGAAACATGGGGGGCGGCGGCGAGAACCTTTTGTATGGTTGCGCGCACGCTTAACCATATTTCTTCGGCATTGTGCTCCACCCAGCCGGGACGGGGAAAATACTGGGAAAATTCCCGATAGGCGCCGGCAATTTTTTGACCGCGGGGATTGAAAAGAATCGCGCGGCTGCCCGTTGTTCCCTGATCTATGGCAAGAATTGCTTTCATAAGATCCCCTGTGTCCAAATTACGCGCATACTGCCGGGAAGATCTTTTTCCCAGTCTTTCTCAATCCCAATTTGGACGCCTGTGACAGAAGACATTTTATTATAGCAAAGGATTCCGATCACTGTCATCATCAGCTTTACCCGGGGCAATAAAAAAACGGCGCTGAGAGAGAAGCTGCGGCAAAGGCGCCGGGGGTAAACGGGCACCTGATCGTGCAGCACCCGGCTCGTGCCGGCTGCAAACAAGACGACGGAGCATCGAAATAACCGCTAATTATTTAAAGTGGTAAGAAAAAGGGAATGCGGATCGCCGGTTAATTCCACGAGCATGCTCTCCAAAGAAATGAATTGTTTTTCCCCCAATTCCCCCAGCTCCAACCCCAAGGACATTTCCTGGTTCTCTTCGTCCCAGACGGACCAACAAATGCTGCCCTGGCCGGACAGCGGGACATAAGGTTCCGGCAAATCCACCGTGTATTCCACCAGCCGGGATTTTACCGCGAGCAGGCGGATGGGCAGGGCGATCTTCATTCCGCCCAAACTGATGTTGGTGACTTTGCCTGAGGAGGAAATGAGGATTTCATGGTCATCATCGATAATATTGCATAAAACGGGAAGATTGACCTCGAGCCGCTTGTATTTTCTTCTCTCCATCATGCCACCCACCCCTTCCTCTTATTCCTTTTACGCTCCGACCGTTGCACCCCGTTTAGATTATATAATCGGCAAGGTGGAAGAAATGATTAATGCAGACGCGACAATATACGGGACGAAAAAAGAAATGCCGGGCGCCACCTGCCTGGAAACAGGCCGGCATAGGCCCAAGGAGGACTGCGGGGAAGGGTGACCAACAGCTTGGTAGGCATGCAAAAAATCACAAAAAAAGCGGATGGATGCTATAAAATACAGACAGGCCGGCAGGGGTAAAGCAATGCACGCCCCGGCGGTGCGTCCCTGCCGGAAGAATCCATAATAAGAGAGGGGCGCCTATGGCAGCCCCGAAAGTTAGTGGCAGCAAGTTGCCCCTGTGTCCTTGCAGACAAGCTGGAAAATGGACTGTGCAGACCCGGAAGGCACGATGGCGGACAAATCGATATTTACAGGCCAAGCGCTGATCATGAGCAAGAAAGGCGGGAGAGAAAAATGCGGTATGCGGATTTCATCAAAACCTGGTTCACGCAAATACGGGCGCCCTTTCTTCTGCTGGCTGTGGTTTTAACCATGGTAGGCGGAGCCGCCGCAGGACGAGACGGGCAATTCCATTCCGGACGTTTTTTGCTTACCATGCTCGGGGTGGTGCTGGCGCACATGGCGGTGAATTTATTCAATGAACATGCAGATCACCGCACGGGCATTGACCGGTGCACCCGCCGGACCCCCTTTTCCGGAGGCAGCGGCAACATCCAGCAGGGGCGCACCCGTCCGGGAGAGGTTTTAACTGCTGCGTGGACGACTTTGATTGCGGCCTTTGCTATTGGCTGCTATTTGGCTTGGATCAGTAATGGGTGGATTCTGGCCCTGATGCTGGCCGGCGGTGTTACGGCCGTCTATTACACTTCGCATTTCGCCCGCTGGACACTGGGCGAGTTGCTGGCAGGGGTGAATCTGGGCACCTTGGTGGTAATCGGGGCGTATATGGTACAAACCGGTGTCCTCACCGGCGCGGTCGTCTGGCTGTCCCTGCCGCCCGGTATTTTGACCGCACTGCTGCTTTTACTCAATGAATTCCCTGATGCTGACGCGGATCGGCAAGGCGGAAGGCGGCATTTGGTCATCCGCTTGGGCTGGCAAAAAGCCGCCCTGCTATATGCAGGGGGCATGGGGCTGCAGTATTTTCTGCTGATTTTTGGCGTCTGGATGAAATGGCTGCCGGCAGGCATGTGGCTTGCCCTGGCAACCTTGCCCCTGGCTGTCCTGGCCGCGTATCGCGCACTGAGATTTGGAAACCGGCATGATAAGATGCTGATCGCACTGGGCGCCAATGTATCCGTGGTGCTGGGCACCAATGTGATTATTGCCGTCGCATATATTTGCTAGCCGGCCATTGCTCCTATACACCGACATTTCTCTTGGGGGAAGCAAAGCGGCTTTTGGCCCGCAGCAGGTAAACCTTGTCTGTATGCTGCCGATAATAACGCCCACGTGTAATAGTACAACAGCAACGACAACCGGTGGCATATTGCCCCGACAGGTGAGGCAGCAAGGCCAGGGAGCCCTGAGCGACATGTACGATATTCATCCCTCCTTCTCATTGCCGCGGCTTACGGCACGCACGCTGAAAGAATGGCTGGCCCCCGACGGGCACAGAGATTTTTTTAATTTATTCGGCCTGAAAGTATTGGGCAATATTGATGAGCTCGCGGTCTTAAAGTCCATACTGGAAAGACTCGCCCGTGCCGCCCAGGCAACATTGGGCGTGGTGCTGATGATCGAGGAAGAGAAAAACCGGCTGGCATTTTATCATGCCATCGGCATGAGCTTTTCCGCCCATGCCATCCGCAATGTAGCCTGGTCCCTCAGCCGCCAGCAGCAGCATTTTACACAAGGATTGGATAAAACCTACATTTTTGACTGCCAAAGCTTTGCCCGGCGCCAGGATTTCAATTTTGAAAAATCTTTGGGATTCAAATCTTTGATTTTCCAGCCCCTGGGAGTAGAAGGACAAATTTTAGGGGCGGTATTGCTCGGAAACCAGCGGCACACGGGTGATTTTTCAGGGCCGGACATTGAGCGCTTGGTGGAGGAGGCACTACTCATCGGACCCGAGCTGGAGCGCATCTGGCTTTATCGCGAACTGCATGGGATGATTATGAATATGATGCGTGCTTTTATCAGCACCATCGAAGCCAAAGACCGCTATACCTGCGGACATTCGGAACGGGTGACGGCCTATTGCCTGAAAATAGGACAAAGACTGGGATGGAGCCAGGAGCGGCTGGATATCCTGCGGATATCGGCCATGTTGCATGATATTGGTAAAATAGGCGTGCCGGAGAGCATTTTGCTGAAGCCGGACAAATTAACTGAAGAGGAATATGCAATTATCAAGAGCCATCCCCTGAACGGCACGCGCATCATTGAACAGGTGCCCCAGTTTCAAAACGCGCTGCCGGGCATTTTGTGCCACCACGAACGGTTTGACGGCAACGGCTATCCGCTGGGACTGGGGGGGAAGGAGATTCCTGAGTTTGGCCGGCTGCTGGCGGTGACGGATGCCTATGATGCCATGACCGGGGAAAGGCCTTATCGGCAGAAACTGAGCCATTCCCAGGCAGTAGCGGAGCTGCGCCAAAACCGCGGCAAACAATTTGATCCGCAACTGGTGGATGTTTTTTTGGAGGCCTGCCAACAGGGGGTGTGGAAGTGAAGGCGCGGGTGCCAGGTCCAACAGGCGTTAAAAATCCCCGCTCGTAAAGAGCGGGGATTTTTGATCTGAGTTGCAGAAAAGCATTATCTTATGCCGCATCTCCGCTTATGGCGGAGAGGTCCCCGGCCTTTACAGGCTGGGTCACATTAAGCTTGCGGGGAGTATCCAAGGTATGGTTCGAAAGACGGCTGCCATTGGGAGGGCAGCCTCGACT
>JAFGIQ010000157.1 GCA_016929575.1 candidate division FCPU426 bacterium | reverse complement strand
TATGCACAGTCTGTGCCTGCTTTTCCACAATTATTATTCTTCTTTTAAATTCTGCAAAAGGCACTTTAATTTCCAGGTTTTTTATTATTAAAGCATTTAATACATTAAGCGCTTTATACGAGTTTTCCACCTCTTTTTCCACATTTGGTCCTTTGTAAGCAATCAATTTTCCATTTATCTTCAATAATGGTATTCCCAGCTCAATAATAACATTTAAACTACTCAAGGCCCTGGTTATTACAACATCAAAAGCCGCTCTAAAGCTTCCTCTGCCCATGTTTTCAACATTATCAGCAACAAATTCACAATTGTTAATATTGAGATCTTTACAAATCTCTTTTAGCGCCTTAATTTTCTTTTGAGAAGAATCAACAAATACCACTTTTAAATGAGGGTATAGTATTTTTAATGGCAGACCTGGGAAACCCGCGCCTGTTCCCATATCAACAACATATTGATTTGAGTAACTTACAATACAACTGCTGCTTATGGAATCTAAAAAATGCTTAAAATAGACATCATGAATAGCTGTGATGGACGTAAGATTCATTCTTTTATTCCACTGTATTAATAACTGGTAATAGTGATGAAATACATCCAGGGTTTCCTCTGTATATGAAATTCCCCAAATATCCAATGCTCTTGAAAAATATTGATGTCCTGCCATCGTATCCTCTTAGAAGTGTTTCACGTGAAACCTGATGTGATTCTTATTCACCGTAGATTCTTATACATTTGGCTTCCTTGTCTTTTTTTACACTTTCTATTTACCAATACAAAATTTTGAAAAAATAGCATCCAATATTTCCTCATTGGAAATATCTCCAATTATTTCTGAAATATTTTTTGTGGCTTCTTCTATTTCATACATACTGGCATCCAATTTTAAAGGCATTTCCTCTGCCGCTCTTTTTAAATTCGTTTTTGCTGACTCCAATAACCGCGTTTGCCTAATATTCGTAATAACAGAATTGTCTCCTGTGGTTTTTTCATTGATTTTTTCTGCCAAACGATCCATAAAAACATCTACTCCATAATTCGTTAAAATGGATAAAAAAACAAAATCACCACTTGAAGCCTTATTTATAAACACTTGAACTGATGCATCCCTCGCCAAATCTGCCTTGTTAAAAACTATTATTCCGTTTTCCTGTATTACTTTTTCGACTTCTGTTTCCATATTTTTGCTCATCACACTGGACTGATCAATGACGTAGACAATAATATCTGCAGCGTGTATCTGTTGTTTGGTTCTTTCTATCGAAATTGTCTCTATCTTATCCCTGGTTTCTCTTACGCCTGCTGTATCGGTTATTCTGACTTCCACGCCTTCCAATTCAATCGTTTCAGAAATATGATCGCGTGTTGTTCCTGGCAGATCACTGACAATAGATCTCTCCATGTTCACGATACAATTAAATAGGCTCGATTTGCCGGCATTGGTAGGGCCGGCTATTACTATCCAACACCCTTCCATAAAGTATCTTCTTTTTTCGGCCCCCTGCAACATTTTTTCCAATATTTTCTCCATAGACTTTATTTCTTGCTTCCATTTTTCGATACTGTGCGGTATTTCAAAATCAATTTCCGCTTGCATTTCCATAATCAGAGTCTTCATTGTATGTCTTAACGTTGTGCAAAGCGAGGACAATCCGCCTTCCATTTGCCTCCATGCCGCCTTGACTGCTTTCTTGGTATGTGCATGAATCAGTTCGTTTACTGCCTCTGCTTTTATCAAATCCACTCTGCCGTTTTGAAATGCCCTGCGGGTAAACTCTCCTGGTTCTGCCAAACGCGCTCCATGTTCCAACGCCAATTCCAAAACAGCTGCAAGTATGGCCCGCCCTCCATGGCAATTCAGCTCGACAGTTGTTTCTCCGGTATATGCTTTTTTGGCTGGCATATAGGTCAATAATATCTCGTCCAGTTTTTGCTTTTCATGCCAGACATAGGCATGAATCATTTTTCGCTTGTGGTGAGGTGTTAAGGAAAGAATATCCAGGTCAGAGGATATGAATTTGCTTACAACTTTCAAGGCCTGTGGTCCAGAGATGCGTATAATACCTATTCCGCTTCGCCCTAGCGGGGTGCTTAAAGCTGCGATCGTGTCCGACCGCTTATGCATTTTTATCTTCTTTCTAAAGGAGTTATTGTTCTTTTGGCGCTGTTTTGCCTTTGGGAGCAATTACTACTCTCCGGAAATTTCCTTCTCCCAGGCTATAGGTCACAACATCAGGATTATCTTTAATACATAAATGAATAATTCTCCTATCGTATGCACTCATGGCTTTTAACTGCTCTTCTTCCTTGGTTTCCGCCACTTTTTGCGCTATGCGTTTTGCCATTTTTTCTAATATTGTTTTATGACGTGTTTTATATCCTCCCACATCCACCACATATCTTATCATCCTATTGGCTTTGTGGTGTAGAATGCGATTAACCAGGTATTGTAATGACGCCAGTGTTTGTCCATGCCTTCCTATCAGCAATCCTTCTGATTCACAATGAATATCCAGGATTACTGTATTCTCTTCCTCTTCCCGGGTTTTAATTTTTATATTTTGCATGCCTATTTGCGTTAGAATATATTTTATGCTGTTCTGCGCCATTTGTGCGGCGGCCTGCATCTCTTCTTTTCCTACTGCTTCCTCTTGTCGTCTTTCTGTCTCTTCCTCCTTTAATTCATCCGGCGAGCTTTCTCCTTTGCTGGTGGCCCTGACCTTTGCCATTTTTGCCATGCCAAAGATTCCCTTTATGGGTTCTTGTACTATTTCTATCTCCGCTTCCTCGCGCGCACAACCCAAAGCTTTCAGCGCAAGAACGATGGCTGCTTCTACGGTTTTTGCTTCCTTCGTGACTTCTTTCATGTCATCCCTCCTGCTTCTGCTAGGCTTTTCTATTTATCAGAAATTGCTGTCCTATGGATAACATATTTGAAACCACCCAATACAACAACAATCCCGAAGGCCACATAAAAGCAAAAAACGTCAACATGGCCGGCATCATATACAGCATCATCTTTTGCTGGGTGGCGGCCTCAGGTGTTGCGGCGGGCGGGGATGACATTTTTTGCTGTATAAACATAGACAGTCCCATTAAAAGCGGCAAAACATACACCGGGTCCTTGGCTGACAAGTCCTTCCAAAACCATACAAATTCCGCCCCTTTCAGTTCCACGGCTGATGTCAGGGCTGAATAAAGTGCGAAAAAGACGGGCATTTGCAAAAGCATGGGCAGACATCCGCCCATGGGATTTATTTGGTATTCTTTATATAATTTCATTGTTTCTTCGTTTAATTTTTGCGGATTATCCCGGTATATTTCTTTTATGGTTTTCAGCCTTGGCTGCATTTTATTCATCGCGGTTTGCATTTTTTTCATTGAAGTATAGCTTCGTTGGGTGGGCCACCATAATAAAGCACGGATAATGATGGTCAATAAAATAATGGCCACCCCGTAATTTTTTGTTATTTGGTATAAAAATTTCAACAGGTAGTATATCGGGACGGCAAGAAATCGAAATATGCCAAAATCTACAACTTTGTATATATCATGCCCGCCGCTTTTTAATTCCTGATATGTTTGCGGTCCAATATAGGTTTGTATTGTGTATTCCACTTGTTGTCCTGGAGCTATTTTCAGATCGTGAAGCCGCAGTGATATATTTAAAGCTTGATTTTCAGATCTTGCTATTTCACAGGCTTTGAACAAGCCTTCGTTACCATAAAATAAAATACAGAAATACTGGTCCCGCATTCCTGCCCAGCCTTTTTCCAGGTTGTATATCAGCTTTTCATTTTTCTTTTTGGCTTTTATTCTTTCTATTTTTACCCCGTTGAATACTACGGCTTGTATTTGATTATATCTGTCCGCTGTGATGTTTTTTTCAGGGCCCCAATTGAGTACGGGGGTTTGTATTTCATATTCCCTGGAGGTGTTGTTTTCTATTTTTATCACATACTTTCCTGTGTATTCCTTTTCATTTAAAACAAGTTCTTTGCTTATCAACAGGTTTTTAACCGGCTGGAGGTTAAACTCTATCCCGCTGTCTTTTTTCGTTATTCCCCAATTTTTTGTGTCCAGTTCCAGGTCTTGCCCGTTTATTTGCATATTAAAAGCCATATGGTTGTTTTCTTGTGTATAATCAATCATATTGTTTTCTTCATCAAACCCTTCTCTTTTTATCTCCAGTTTTGTTATTTTTGCCCCTTGTGAGCTTGCTTTCACCTTGTATTTGCTGTTTTCAAATTCCGCTGTTTTTACATCGATTTTTACCTGGTTAACATCAAGTTTTTCATAATTCTGTTGAATGGGTTCTTCTCTTTTTGTGTTTTTTGGTTCTATTTCGACTGTTTTTTGAATCTGCGCCACGTTTTTTGCGTCTTTTTTTACATTTTTTATCACCATATAGTTAAATAAATATAAAATAACCGCAGAAACAATAATAAAGACAATGAATCTATTATCCATGAAGCCCTCCAGGGCGATTTTTTCTATATTAGTGGATCAAATCCACCTTTATGAAAAGGATGGCATTTCACCAGTCTTTTCATCCCCAGATATCCGCCTTTTAATATACCGTATTTCTGTATTGCCATATTGGTATATTCAGAACATGTAGGATAAAATCTGCATGCTGCTGGAATAAAGGGTGATACATATTTTTTATACGCTTGTAATATATGCTTTGCCAGTTTTCTCATTTTTGCCGCTCTTTTTATGCGTTTTCCGTTTGTTCAGTCTTTGATGCATAAAGCACTTGTCCTGCTTATTAACACATTTTCTCGCCTTTTTTAACGTGCATTATTCTTTCTTTTATTGTTTCGTTCCGTGCTCGCCTTGCAGGTGCATTAATTTGTCCATTTCCCTTTCTATGGTGCAATATTTATCCGGCATCACTTTTTTAAATAATATGATAACGTAATTTTTGTTATTCGACAGTGTATGTTGTGCGCGTCGCACATATTCCCGTATCAGGCGCTTATATCTGTTTCGTACTACTGCTCCCTTTATTTTCCTGGATATGATGATCCCGAACTTTTGCTCTCCCGGCGCTATATAGACACTTAAAAAAGCCCCTGACCGTTTTTTTCCGTTTTTGATATTCTCGTCATATTCCCTTTTGGTGGTTATTTTTTGGTTTTTTTTTAAATGCAAATCAGGTCTCATGTTTTTTATGCTGTTAATCTCTTTCTCCCTTTCCTTCTTCTTGCCTTTATCGTATTTTGGCCGCCCTTCGTGCTTTTGCGTTTTCTAAATCCGTGATTTTTCTTCCGCTTTGATTTATTGGGTTGAAACGTTCTTTTGCTCATTTTTATTTCCTTTCCTATTTTGACAAACACCTATACAATTTTGCATAATACTTAAACATCTTTTTATTGTCAAGATGAATGGCTTTCTTTATGGCTGTTTTTGTACGGTTGCTATTTCTATCATTTCGTTCATTTTTCCCGTTTTGCTCCAGCTTTACTTGCTGTCCTCCTTTTTTTCCCTTTTTGTACAAGCCTATTTCTACTTTTCCCCATATGTGGATATCTCTGTGGATAATTTTTTTCTATTCTTCAACTCATTTTTTGTTTGTGGTATTCCTTTAGTCATATTACAATTCTTCTACTCTTAAGGTCGAGGTTTTATATGCCTTTTTCTGCCAATGATTTATGGTCCACTATTTTATCCAATTTACAAAGCAAAATCAACAAACAGAGCTTTGATACTTGGTTTGCTCCTACACGCGCCCTTTCTTTTTCTGAAAATAAACTTGTGGTTGAAGTCCCAAGCCGCTTTTTTTGTGATTGGCTCAACGAACATTATTTATCCCTATTACATGAAATCTCCGCTGCTATCACGGCTGAAGATATTTCTGTTTATTTTGTTGTTTCTTCCGATTTGCAGCTTAAACCCTCTTCTTCCCCTTCGTCCTCTTTGGATCCTGCTTTTACCTCTTCTGATTATTTCCGTTCCTCTTCATCCAGTATTTCCAGCGCCGGCACTCCTTTGAATGCCAAATATACTTTCAATAGTTTTGTGGTTGGCAACAGCAACCGTTTTGCGCATGCCGCCGCTTTGGCTGTCGCCGAATCTCCCGCCAAGTCCTACAACCCCCTCTTCATTTATGGCGGCGTAGGGTTGGGTAAAACCCATCTTTTACACGCTATAGGCAATTTTATTTTGCAGACTTCCTCCAGTAAACGTGTTTTATATGTTTCCTCCGAAACTTTCATGAATGAGATGATTTCCTCCATTGGTGCCGGCACGATGCGCGCCTTTCGTGACCGTTTCCGTACGGTGGATGTGCTTTTAATTGATGACATTCAGTTTTTAGTGGGCAAAGAAAGTACGCAGGAAGAATTTTTTCACACTTTTAATGATTTATACAATGTTCATAAACAAATCGTTGCAACCTCCGATTCTCATCCCAAAGAAATAAAATTGGAGGAGCGCCTGCGTTCGCGCTTTGAGTGGGGTTTGGTCTCGGATATTCAGCCTCCTGATTTTGAGACCAGGGTCGCCATTTTAAGCAAAAAAGCGGAATCCGAAAAAAGCAAGGTTCCCAGTGACGTATTGGCGTATATCGCCAATCAGGTTAAATCCAACATACGTGAATTGGAGGGGTATCTTATCCGTGTCATCGCTTTTGCTTCCTTAACCAGAACAGATATTTCCCTTGATCTGGCCCGTGAGGTTTTACGTGACCTTTTTTCGGATGATTTGCGTCCTATCACCATTGACAGAATAACCGAGATGGTCGCACATGAATTTAATCTCAAGGTTTCTGATCTTAAAGCCAAAAAACGCACGGCTTCTATTGTTTTTCCCCGCCAGATTGCTATGTATTTGTCCCGCGAAATGACTGATTTTTCTCTTCCTGAAATCGGCAAGTTTTTTGGCGGTAAAGATCACACGACCGTCATTTATGGCTTTGATAAAATAAAAGACAAGCTCTCCCATGACGAAAAATTGCGCAATTTAATTAACCGTTTGATGAATCAACTGCGCGATACGTCTGTTTAATTTTTCTTTGTTTCTTGTTGATTACTTTGTATTTTCTGTTGATAATTTCATTTGTCTGTTCATTTCTTTGGTGTTTTTTCTTTATTTGTGAGTTGTGTTAATTTTTTTCCCTTTGTTATTTTTTTATTAACATGTTTTCATTCTGTTTTGTTCTCTCTGTTGCTTTTGTTTTTTACTTTTTAACACTTTCAACATGCTCTACTATTGTTACTACTTTATAATCTTTAGGAGGTTATATAATGAATTTTTCATGCAAACGTTCTGATCTCATCCATGGTGTACAAACTGTTCTTAATGCTGTCTCCCCGCGTAATACGCTCCCCATACTTTCCAATATTTTATTGGAGGCAGAATCAGGCATCCTCCGCTTAACAACAACGGATTTGGAGGTTTCGATCAAGTGTATCGTTCCTGCGGATATTTCCGAACCGGGAAGCATTACCATACCGGCAAAGCGCCTTTCTGAAATTGTCCGTGAGCTTCCTGACAGTGATATTACGATCACGGTGAATGACAATTCCATGGTTACCTTGGTTTGTGAAAAGTCCCTTTTTAAAATAAACGGTCTGCCGCCGGATGATTTTCCGGTTTTGCCCAAAGTAAAGAATGAAAAGGGTCTTAATCTGTCCAAAACCAGCGTGTTGGATATGATAAAAAAAACAATTTTTTCGGTATCCAACGACGAAACCAGGTACGTTTTAAACGGGGTTCTTTTTACCGTTGAAGATGACGTCATCCGCATGGTTTCCACCGATGGCCATCGTCTTTCTATGATAGAACAACATTTGGAAAAGAATCCCACGCAAAAGATCAATTATATTGTGCCTTCTAAAGCTTTGCAGGAATTGGGCAAAATATTAAGCGCAGAAGGAGAGATAAACATACAAATCAACGACAACCAGATTATTTTTTCTGACGAAGAAGCGGTGTTGATGTCAAGATTGATTGATGGCCAGTTTCCTAATTATTCCCAGGTGATTCCCAAACAATCTGATAAAAGCGTTACCTGTAATACGGATTTGTTGTTGTCCGCCACACGGCGCGTGGCTTTGATGGCCTCGGACAAATCAAGTTCCGTGAAATATACCATCAGCAACAACAAGCTGGTTATCACTGCCAATACGCCGGAAGTGGGAGAAGCACAGGAAGAGATGGACATTTCTTATTCCGGCGATAATATTTCCATTGCTTTTAATGCCAAATATGTCATGGATGTACTGAAGAACATTTCCAGTGAAGAATGCTATCTGGGTTTGACGACCAGCTTGAATCCCGGGGTTTTCAAGCCCGTTTCCGAAGACCAGCAGTATTTTTGCATTGTGATGCCCATGCGTATCTAATTTTTCTTTTTTAGCAGGAGACAGATATGACCTTGGAAGGAAAGGCTAAAATTTTGCCGGTTTTGGTCGAGGAGGAGATGAAAAATTCCTATCTCGATTACTCCATGAGCGTTATTGTCGGCCGCGCGCTTCCTGATGTGCGTGATGGTTTGAAGCCCGTACACCGGCGCATTTTGTACGGCATGCAGGAGATGGGCCTTCAGCACCACAAACCTTTCCGCAAGTCCGCCAAAATCGTCGGCGAAGTCATGGGCAATTTCCACCCCCACGGCGATGCCGCCATTTATGAATCCCTGGTGCGCATGGCCCAGGATTTCAACATGCGCTATATGCTTATCGACGGCCAAGGCAATTTCGGCTCCGTTGACGGAGATCCTCCTGCCGCCATGCGTTATACCGAAGCCAGGCTTTCCTCTATTTCGGCGGAAATTTTGGCTGATATTGAAAAGGATACTGTCCCTTTTGTTCCCAATTATGACGACTCCCTGACCGAACCCGCTTTATTGCCGGTGCGCATCCCCAATCTATTGATTAACGGCGCGACGGGGATTGCCGTCGGCATGGCCACCAACATTCCCCCGCATAATGTGGTGGAAGTGATTGATGCCATTATTGCCTGCATCAACAACCCCGAGATCACGGTTGAGCAGATTTTAAAAAACCATATCAAGGGTCCTGATTTTCCTACCGCTGCGTATATTCTCGGCCGCGACGGCATTTTGGACGCGTATAAAACCGGCCGCGGGTCCGTACGCCTCCAAGCCAAAGTCAAAGTGGAGCAGATTAAAAACGGCAGGGAGCGGCTGGTGGTTACCGAGCTCCCCTATCAAGTCAACAAAGCGCAATTGATCGAAAACATCGCGGATCTGGTGCGCAACAAAAAGGTCGAGGGCATCACCGACCTTCGCGACGAGTCCGACCGCGAAGGGATTCGGGTCATTATTGAAATCGGACGCAACGACAACTCCCAAATTGTCTTGAACAATCTCTTTAAATTCACCCAGTTGCGCACCAGCTTCGGCGTCAATATGGTGGCTTTGGTGCACGGCCGCCCGCAGCAGCTGAATCTTAAAAGGATTTTGGAATATTTCATCGAACACCGGCGCGAAGTGGTTGTCCGCCGGACCAGGTTTGAATTGGCCAAAGCCGAGCAGCGGGCCCATATTCTGGAAGGGCTAAAAATCGCCCTCAAATTTTTAGAAAAGATCATCCGCCTCATTCGCGCCTCCGCCACCGTACCCGCGGCCAAAGAAGCCCTGATGAAGAATTTCAAGCTTTCCGCCTTGCAAGCGCAGGCCATCCTGGACATGCGCCTGCATCAGCTCACCAATCTGGAAAGCAAAAAAATAGAGGACGAATACCTGGAGCTCATCAAGACCATCGAGCGCCTGCGCTCCATTTTATCGAATCCCCGCAAGGTCATGGACATTGTCATTACGGAGCTGGAGGAGATAAAAAAGAAATACGGCGACGCGCGCAGGACGGAAATAATAGGCGCGCTGCAGGATCTCTCCATTGAGGATTTGATCCAGGAAGAAGACATGGTGATTACCGTCACCCACAAGGGATATATCAAGCGGCTGCCGGTGTCCACCTACCGGGCCCAGCGGCGGGGCGGGCGCGGGGTGATGGGCATGGGCACCAAAGAGGAGGATTTTGTGGAGCATCTTTTCGTCGCCTCCACGCACCAATACATCCTCTTTTTCACCAACCAGGGACGGGCCTATTGGATGAAAGTATATGAAATCCCCGAGGCCGCCCGCGCGGCCCGCGGCAAAGCCATCGTCAATTTAATCCGGTTGCAGGCCGGAGAGATCGTGGAGGCCATGATTCCGGTCCAGGACTTCAGCGAGGAAAAATACCTCATCATGGCGACGGAAAAAGGGCTCGTGAAGCGCACGCGCTTGGACGCCTTTGCCAATCCCCGCGCCGGCGGGATCATCGCGCTTACCCTGAGTCCGGGCGACAATCTGATCCAGGTGCTGGCGTGCGACGAAAAGCAGGATATTGTTTTGGCCACCCGCCTGGGCAAGGCCATCCGTTTTAAGGTCAACGCCATCCGCGAGATAGGACGCGCCGGCAAAGGCGTCCGGGGCATTAACCTGAAGCCGAAAGATCTGGTGGTGGGCATGCAAATCATCCAAAAAGACCAAAGTCTTTTGACCATCACCACCCGGGGTTTTGGCAAGCGCACCAGCCTGGAGGCGTATCGCACGCAGAGCCGCGGAGGGCAGGGATTGATCAATATTAAAAGCACGGAACGCAACGGGCAGGTGGTAACCATCATGGCCGTATCGGACCAAGACGAGATCATGCTCATCACCTCCACCGGCACCCTTATCCGGACGCCGCTGAAGCACATCAGCATGGTGGGACGCAATGCGCAGGGGGTCCGTATCATCCGCATGGCGCATACGGATTACGTCAGCGCCGTGGCCCGGCTGGCCATCAAAGACGAGGACAAAGACCCGCAATGACCACGAAGGGGGAAAGGCCGTGAAATTTAGGGCCTGGCTTGGTTCCAGTTTTGTCTTGATCTGCGCCCTGGCGGGCACCATTGCTTTGTTCCATTATTGGGACACGTTGCGCTCGCAGTCCCTGAAAATGCTGCAGAACCGCTTAAACGAGATGGAGCTGCAGCGTTTTGAGGAGGACAAAGGCAGCCAGGTATTGTCCGCGGCCGCGGAAACAGAAACCCGTTTCAGCCAGGCGCTCGCGCAACAGCAGTCCAAAATTGAAGCCCTGGCCGACACTGCGCCCTTGCGCAGGGCCGCGCGCAAAGACTCCGAGTGGGCGGTGAAAAAACAGGAATTGAATAAAGCGCAAAAGCTTTGGGCCGGCTATCTGCTGACGGACGAAACCGGCGCGGTCAGGGCGCAGGGCGGAAAGAAAAAGCCGCCCGCGAACATCTCGTCTTCGCCGGCCTTCGCCGAAGCGCGCAAGCTGCGCCGCACAGCCTTGCGCATGCTGGAACAACCCGGAGCAGAGCCGCTGCTGCAAATCACCTCCCCGTGCCTGTCTGACCGGGGGGCTTTTCTCGGGGTCCTGCAGGTGGAAATCCCGATCGGAGCGGAGTTTCTGCAGCAGGCCACCCCCAAGGGCGGGTTTCAAACCATGCTGGCCACCAGCGCGGGGAAACGCCTAACGCCGGTACGCAAAGAGCGCTTTCCGCAGAACCTGGGCGCCTTGTTAAGCGGGGACCCCAAACAAGCGTCTGCGCTGCTGGCTGCCACCGTCAGCCGGGCCAGCAAGGCAAAATGGGAAGCAACCAGCTACATTATGGCCAGCGCCAAGACGCCGATCCCGCAGCTGAGAGTATTCACCTTGCTGGAGGTATCAAGCCTGGAACGCGTGGTCGGCCCCAGCACGGCGGAGGCAGGCCTGCTCAGCGATCCGGTGGTCTTGGCCGGCGTGGCCGCCATTGCTTGTACCGGCCTGATCCTTATGTTTTTTTTCAGCGGCGGCTCCATGGGCGTGATTAAAAAAGTAAACCGGCAGCTTCTGGGCATGCTGCAAACCGGGGACAAGCTGCAATACGTGGAAGCTCCCAGCGGGGGGGAGTGGGAAAAACTGACGGACTTGATCAACCAAATGATCGAGCGCGTGCAGACCAGGCCGCAGACAGAGACCGGCGCGCCCGAAAACCGCGAGGCCGTGGAAGCCGCGGCCCGCACGGCCGAGGCCCTGGCGCATGTCCGCTCGGAATTGGACGAATTGCATCATACCTACGACCAAACCCTGGTGCTCAACCAGCAACTAAACCAGGAGCTGGATTCCTTGCGGTACCACAATCAACAACTGGAAGCATCCCTGGAGGAGGCCAAAAACAAACCCCCGCTGCCAGCGGCCAGCCCGCCGGCCCCGCCCCCCCCTGTGGAAGAGTTGCTGGCCACCGTCAAGGAGGAGGGACGACTCCGCATCGAGGCGATCTTCAGCATGTCCGAGGACCTGAAGGCAACCCTGATGGTCATTAAAAACTATATTTCCTCCATCCTGTCTTCGGAGGAAGGCAAGATCACGGATACGCAGCAGGAATTTTTGGGCGTGGTGATCAACAAAAGCGCCCGCCTGGAAAGGCAGATTAATGATCTTCTGGACATTTCCCACATGGAAAGCGGAGTCACCCAGCTGTATCCTTCCAGGACGGATTTGGTCTCCATGATCCAGGATGTGGTTTTAAACAGCCAGCCCCAGGCGGACACCAAGCAGGTCAAGCTGTTGCAGGAGATGCAGATGGCGCTGCCGTTGGTGATGCTGGACAGCGACCGCATGGGACAGGTGTTTATCCATCTGGTGCAGCACGCCATCAAGATTTCCCCCGTGGGCGGGGAAGTGCACATCATCGGCATGGAGACCATGACCGATATCGTGATAAAAATCCGGGACAGCGGCACGCCGCTTACGCCTGAACAGACGGCCAAGGTTTTCATCGAATTTCACGGCGGGGACTCCAATGCCGGGCCGGATGTGGCCGGAACCGGCCTGCGCTTTGCCATCATCCGGCGCATTGTCGAAGCACACCACGGAAGCGTGACCATGCGCGGCTTGCCGGACAAGGGAAATGAGACTGTGGTCAGCTTTGTCAAAACCGCAGAGTTTTTGGCGCCCCAGCCAAAGGAGGAGACCGCCTCGTTGGAACGCTATGAAATCAAGCCGGCCTCGGAACGCACGGAGTCTGCGGCCGAAAAAGAGGGGATTTCGCCTTATGACCTGACCGGATTCATGGGCAAGATGGATGAATTGGAAGAAAAAGAAACCCCTTCCACCAGGAAGGCCGAGGGCGAAGCTTCCCGCTTTCCCGGCGGGGAAGAAGACTTAAACAAGCTCCTCAGTGATATTGAAAACATGGAAGACCGCATGGATTGACCCTGCCAGGGAACGCCTTCGCGGCTGCGGCTGCGCTCCGTCCGGAGGGCCCGGATTTTACCGCTGAGATAATGCCATCCAAACAGGAACACCCAATAGCAAGAGAGCAAGAATAAAAAAGAACCATTTGCTGCAGCACGGATTATTTACGGGCTGGTTTCAGCAGGGGCAAGAGGCGTGCTGGCTGCATCTGTCTCCGGCGGCAGCAGCTCGCCCCAGCCGGAGTCATCCAGTATAAGGCGCGTGCCCCATTCCTCGGAGTATTTCGCCAGGGCCTGGAAAACCGGCGCGCCGTCCGGCCCGGGTTTGGGGGCGGGCACAAATGCCGTGGCCATATTATCCACATTTAAGGGAAGCACATACGCAGACAGGTGTTTGGGCGCCACAGTGCAAACAACTTTGATCAGCGCGCTTTCCGTTGCACGCCGGCTTTTTCCGCCGCCAAAAGCCAGGTTGCCCAGGGAGTAAAAAATCAGGCGCCGGCGGTACCACTCCACTCCCTGCAGCACGTGCGGATGCGTGCCCACCACCACGTCCGCGCCCGCATCAATGGCAGCATGCCCGTACTCGGTCTGATACGCGCGCGGATAATGCATAAGCTCTCCGCCCCAGTGGAAACAGACAATGACCAAATCCGCCCAGGCTGCGGCAGAGCGCACATCCGCTTCCACCTGCGGCAGGCGGGCCAGGGCGGTGCCGGATTTTTGGGAAGCAGCCCAAAATTCACCCGGATAGGTGAGGGAATAGGAAAGCAGGGCAGCCCGGCCGCGGGGCAAGTCGAGCCGCGCCGGCGCGCGCGCAGCAGCAGCGTTCACCCCGGCGCCGGCATAGGCCAGGCCCGCATTTTCCAGGGCAGCCAGGGTGTCCAGCAGGCCTTGCTCTCCAAAATCCATTATATGATTGTTGCCCAGGGACACAGCAGTAATGCCCGCGCGCTTTAATGCCGCGGCGGCATCAGGCTGGGCGCGGAAGGTGAATTTTTTATTGCGAAACCGCCGGCCGCGGCGGGTTAAAGGGCATTCCAAGTTGACCAGGCCAATATCCGCTTCCTGAAAATAAGGGGCAATTTTCTTATAGGGATAGTCATGGCCTTCCTTTTGCACCAAAGGGTCCAGAAAACACCCGGGCAACACATCCCCGCCGGCCACTAAAACCAGCGGACTGCTTTCGGCCGCGGGCGTGGAAGGCAGGGCTGTTTCCACCGCAGGCTGCGTTTCAGCCAGCGGGTCCCGGGGGAGGGGCAGCGTGGCGCACCCGGCAAGCGGAGAGAGGAACAGCACGCAGGCATACCAGCGCAGAGTAAACACATTTTTGCAGGACATGGCGGTATTGTACCCCAAACCCAGCCGCCCCCAAACAGTAAAATGTAAACCGTTTGCCGGAAAAAACATCCGGAAAAGACAGGCATTGACGCTGTTACAGGTGGATGGTAAACTCAAAATGGAAAAGGCTATACTAAAGAAACCATGGATATTCAAACGGAATCCATGTTGTCCCTTTACCGGGCGGGAACAGGCTTTCACTTCTCTTTTTTATGCTTGAATATTCGATATTCGGAGCAAGGAGCGAAATGAATAAAAACGCATCCTGTCAGTGTCAAGCTGCCAGGCGCCCCGCAGACGGCAGGGAAGCGCAACAGCACCCCGCCGTCAGCAGCCAGCCAGACAAAACAAAAACCGCAGCCAAAGGCAAGCGGTTCCTGCACCTGTATCTGGCCTTGTGCCTGGGTTCTGCGGCGGGACCGGCCTGGATGCCCGTGATGCTGGCGGCAGACGAGACCGACGGCTGGGAAACCCTCTCGGGAAAAGTGCCGGAGTCAGACAGGCAAAAAAGCGCGCTGGCGCATTATAAAAAAGGAAAAGAATTCCACCGGCAACAAAATTACCGCGCAGCGGTCAAGGAATATCAGCGCGCCTTGGGGTTGAATCCAAACCTAAGCCAGGCCCGCCAGGCGCTCAACTGGGCGCAACGCGATTTGAAACGCCAAAAAACCACGGAGAAGCCGGGCGAATACACGCTGGAAAACCTGGTGGCAGACGCCAAAGAACACTACCAGCGCGGCCGCAGATATGAGCGGGAGAAAAAACCCCTGGAGGCAGTCTCCGCCTACAAAGACGCGCTGCGGTTGATTCCGGGCTATCCCGAGGCCAAGGAAGCGCTGCGCCGCGTGCAGTCCCAAGCCCAGCGCTCGTTGGCGCCGCTGCCGTATTCGGCCACCGCGGCCAGCGCCAAGGCGCCGCAGGCGCACGAGCCCCTGAATTTGTCCCCGCCGGAAGGCACCCTGAAAAACATCAAACCCCGCGGGTCAGCGGATACGCGGCCGCAGACTGCATCCCAAAAAAACAAGCTGGTGCAGGACCAGGTCACGTCAGCCTATATCGTGCCGTCCTCCAGGCAGCAGCGCCCGTCCGAGGACCAGCAGGCCATCCGCGGAGCCATTCAAAAACATTACCTGGTGGGCTGCCAGCTGCTGGATCAGGGAGACTTTGCCACAGCCATCAAGGAGTTTGAGCTGATTTTAGAATTCGAGCCCGAGCACCGGGAGGCGCAATACAAGAGAAATGTGGCCAAGAAGCGCCAGGCAGCCGAGGTCAAGGCGGCGCAGCGCAACGCAGAGCTGGCCCGGTCCAAAGGCGACACCCTGGGCGCCCTGAGCGCCTTGCGCGACATTGTCAACATTGATCCCAACAACGAGGAGGCCCTGGAAGCCTGGGAGCGGACCAAGCAGGAAAACAAGGGCCTGGTGGACGAGATCTACCGCAAGGGAGTCAATGCCTATGCCAAGGGGGAATACAACGCCGCCCTGCAGGCCTGGGAACTGGCGCTGGACATGGACCCCAAGCATGCCAAGGCCCAGGAGTCCATAAAAAAAGTGAGACAGAAAATGGAGTTGATAAAATAGAAAAGCGCCCGGCCAATAAAGACTGCTTCAAAAACACGGCGGAAGTGTAAAGCGGCTGCAAAAACAATCATTATCTGTGTTCCGCTCTTGAGGCCGCAGACAAAAGCTGTAAATGCGCAGAGGCAGCAGCAAGACGCAACCCGGATATCATTGCCTTTGCTTTTGCCCTCGTGTTGCTGCGGGAGGACCAGGGCGAGGATTGATGCCGCTTCAGCCCCGGGGGAAAGGCCGGGGATGAAGCGGTGGCATATTTAAAAAACACAAACACCAAGAAAGCAAGATGAATAACCGCGCTAAAATTGCTATGATAATGTTTTACAGTTCAAACCAGCAAAGACTTGGCCAAGGAGGGGGAAAATGCAGAAATATTTTATCGTCAGCCTGCTTCTATTTTGCGGTTTTTTCTCTGCCTCGATAGCCGGCGCCATCTGGGAGCCGGTGGATAGCGCACCCAACACACATTCAGGAATAAAGGCCGTGGCGGTGGATCTGGCCGTGGTCAGGAACGGGAGCAGCCCCAATTTGTGCGCAGCCTGGATGGAAATGTACACAGACCAGGACATTGTCGGTGCGCGCTGGGACGGCAATGCCTGGATCGGGCAGTCGTTTCTGGACGCTTTTCCTGCTTCCAACAATTCCGCCCCGGCCATCGCCGTTTCCCAGGATGCCCTGGGCTGGCGGTATGCGGTCTGGGCAGAGCAAGCCGGAATGTACCCGGCCCGTGTTTATGTAAAGCATAATCCTGGCGCAAACTGGTACCACCTTCCCGGCCCATCAGCAACAGCCCTTAATATTGATGCAAATATAAACGCCAATCAGCCTGATATGGCGATATATGAAAACACGCCGTATGTTGCCTGGCTTGAAGATGCAATCGCCGACGCGGATGTATATGTGAAAGAATATAATACTTTTACTCCTGGCTGGGAGACAATGGGCACGCAGCCTGTGGGCGGAACAGACGGCAAAGCCCATCACGTAAGCCTGGCCATGGGAACCGACGGCTACCCTGTGGTTGCATTCCAAAAAGGGAACAATGGCAGCGGCGAGATGGAGGAGAATGCGGGCAACCACATTTTTGCCTACCGGTATACAGGCACTGACTGGGAGTGGCTGGGGGGCACGTTTGTGGACAATAACTCTGAGCGTTGGGCAGGAATGCCGTCAGTGGCATGCAACAGCAGTTCCGTCCCGTATGTGGCCTTTATGACCGGGGCCGGAACTTCGATGAACGTTAATGTAAAATACCTTAATGGAACCGACTGGACAGCTTTGCCAAATCCCGTTTCGGGCCCTATAAAAAACCCGAAGATCGCCATTTCTGTTGCCGACCACATATATATCTGTTGGGAGAATACATTCGACAAAACCATCCAGGTTTACCATTGGCTGGGCAGCGTCTGGGAGGATTGGGGGCCTGTCAACACGACGGATTATCAGGCTTCCGGACCCAGCCTGGCTTGCGCCAATGAAGATTTGTATATCGGCTGGAATGAAGCGCCCATAACGCCTGGAGTGGATAAAATTTGCGTCAAAAGATGGATACCACCCACGCCCACCTTCACGCCAATAGTTACAGACACAGCCACCATCACAGTCACAGTGCCGGTCTCGGCCACAGCCACTCCGTCTGCAACGATCATCCAGACCAGCACCAGCACCTCCACCGCCACCTTGACCAGCACGCCGGCTGCCGGCGGCGCCGACATTGCCGCCATTGTGGGAACGCAAAAGACCGCAGCCTACCCAGTGCCGGCCAGCGGGCAGGTGAATTTTGCAGTGAAGGCAAAAGAAGGCGGCGCGGCGGTTACGGTGCGGGTTTATAATACGCATTACCGGCAGGTGGCGGAGGTCAAAGGCCAAACCAATGCGGCCGGCGAAGCAGTGGTTTCCTGGGACTGCCTGAACATCGCGCCGGGCGTGTATTTTTACCAGCTGGTGGCGGGCGAGGAAAAAATGCCGATTCAAAAGATGATTATTGCACGCTAATAAAAACGCAGAGGGGAAAGATGCGGATAAAAGGGAAAAAACAGATTCATTTAGATCCGGCATTTGGCTTGTTTCAATTTTTGCTTCTCGCCGGCTGCTGGCTTATGGCTTCTACCGGAGAGAGCTCGGTCAATGTGGCAGCACCGTTTTTGGAAGACGGCGCCGGCGGCCGTTCCGTGGCCATGGGGGAAAATTATACGGCCATAGCCGATGGCCCGTTTGGCATGGCCTACAATCCCGCCGGCCTGGCCGCAGCCTCCACCCTGGCGCTGGGGTTCCAGCATGAAACCACGGGAGAATTTGTGCAGCGGGAGGTGCTGGCCGGTAGTTTTCGCCTGGGGCCCGGAGGCATGGGGGTCTTGATCAACAGCTACAGCTACGGCAGCATTGAGGCGCGGGATGGAAACGGCCAGTTGACCGGAGAGACGATCAATCCAGGGGATTTGCAACTGGCCGTGGGCTATGGCCTGCCAGTGGCGCCGGCTTTGGAGGCGGGCGCGAACATCGGCTTTTACCGGGAGGATTTGGGCACAACCGCATTCAGCGGCGTGGTGCTGGATGTGGGAGGACGCTGGACCGGATTAAAAGACCTGACCGTGGCTGTCGCGATTAAAAACATCGGCAGCGGGCCCGCAGGATATTCCCTGCCCGCCAGCCTGCGCGCAGGCTGCGCGTATCCGCTTTTTAATGACCGGCTGCTGCTGGCCGTGGATCTGGACCTTTCCCTGGCCAGCAGCGCCTCGGAAGCAGGGCTCGGGCTTGAATACTGCGCCTGGAACTGGCTGGATCTGCGCACCGGCTTTCAGGTGCCGCTGGGCGAACAGGCGGCAGAGGGGCTGGTGCTGGGAGCGGGCTTCAATGTCGGGCATTTTGGCATAGATCTTTCCCTTTTGGGCCGTGCGGATTTTGGGGCCGAAGTCAGCTTGAGCCTCATGTACAATCTGGACGGGCCCAGGAGCCGGCTCAGCCAAAAACCGCCGGTGAAGAAAGCCGGGGAGGAAAAAACCGGGGAGCTAAAGCAGGAACAGCAGCGCCTGGCGACTTCAGGCCAAGACCAGGCCAAATACCATTTTCAGGCAGGGCAGGAGTATGAAAAATACGGGCAGACCATAGACGCCATCATCGAGTACAAAGCGGCCTTGAAAATCTGGCCGGAGTACAAAGAGGCGCAAAAAGCCCTGGTGGCAGCCAAGGAAAAAGCCCGCGCGCAGGCGGAAAAGAAAGAGGAGGAAAGCAGGGCGGATGACGGCAAGTCCGCCTCCATTCAAAAACTCATCCGCAAGTACTACAACATGGGGCTGCAGGCGTACACCCAAAAGGATTATGCCACCGCCATCAAGCAATTGCAGCTGGTGCTGGAGCTGACCACCCAGCACCGGGAAGCCACCGAGCTGCTGGAAAAAGCCAGGCATGCGCTCAATTCGGAAATGTCCGCCTTGAAGCGGCAGGCTGGCCGGGCCAAGGAAAACGGCGATTTGGCCGGCGAGGTCGAGGCCTATCAAAAAATGCTGGACCTGGACCCGGACAACAAAAGGGTGAAAGCGCAATTGGATGAGGCCCAGGCGCGGATCCCCAAGGAAGTGGACCGCCTGTATAAGCAGGGCGTGGATTTTTACGCCCGCAGCCTTTTCAGAAAATCACTGGAGTCTTTTGAGACGCTGTTGCGGCTGCAGCCCGACCATGTCAAGGCCAGGGATGCGGTCCGGAACATTAAAGAAAAGCTGATCCAGACCGGCCAATGACACCCGCCAGCCAGGCCGCAGGCAGGGAGGACTGGCACTGTATTCATGCTTTGGCTGCCGGCGGGCACCTGTCGGGGAATGTTTTAGGAAAGCATGGACGGATGAAGGACCACAGCCGCTGGGGCGGGATGTTGATAGAAGCGCCGCGGCCAGCGGGCGCTTTTAGCCCTTTCCCCTGGGCAAGACAACCAGCCAGCCAACAGCAAGGAGCAGGGTATGAATAAAAACATCCAGCGCATCAATGACCGCATCAGACAGGAAAGCGCGTTTTTGGAAAACATCCGCGGGGAAATGGACAAAATCATCGTCGGCCAGGGAGCGATGCTGGAGCGCATGCTGATCGGCCTGCTGGCCAACGGGCATATTTTAATCGAAGGCGTTCCCGGGCTGGCCAAGACCCTGGCGGTCAAAACCCTGGCCACCGCCATCCAGACCCGTTTTCAGCGGATCCAATTCACGCCCGATCTGCTGCCGGCCGATATTATCGGCACGCTCATTTTTGACCAGAAGAAGCAGGAATTCATTCCCAAGCATGGGCCCATCTTTGCCAACCTCATCCTGGCCGATGAAATCAACCGTGCGCCGGCCAAGGTGCAAAGCGCGCTGCT
>JAFGIQ010000156.1 GCA_016929575.1 candidate division FCPU426 bacterium | reverse complement strand
TTTTCGCAGTCGAGGCTGCCCTCCCAATGGCAGCCGTCTTTCGAACCATACCTTGGATACTCCCCGCAAGCTTAATGTGACCCCGCCTGTCAAGGCCGGAGAATTCGCGGTTGCATATTAAACCATCGTGATGGAAATGATTCTATAGCGTTTGACTCCTGCAGGTATTTTTATCTCCACTTCATCGCCGATCTTTTTGCCTATCAGGCCTTTTCCGATCGGCGAAGTGACGGAAATCCGCTGTTTGGCAAAATCAGACTCTGCCGGAGCAACCAGATAATATTCCATCTCCTCCTGTGTCTGTAAATCCAAGACCCGCACCTGCTGTCCCTGGGAGACTCTCCCGTCAGGAATATGCGTCTTGTCAATGACCTGGGCTTTTGCCAGCTGCTCCTGCAACTGGCTGATGCGAAATTCAAGCTTGGCCTGCTCCTCCTTGGCAGCGTCATATTCAGCGTTTTCGGACAAGTCGCCGTGCTCTCGCGCTGTCTGAATGGCCTGAACCACCTCCCTGCGCCTGGGGCCCTGCAGATGTTCCAATTCCGCCTTTAACTTCTGATATCCTTCTGCCGTGAGATACACTTTTTCCATGACGCACCATCTTTCCGGCCAAACATTTTTATAAGCCTGTGTGATTGAATTGTATTTTATGCCAGATGAATAAAAATGTCAAATCCCGGAGAGCATTGTTGCTTTTTTGGTTTTTTGGAAATACAATACCCACATGGCCCTGATGCTTTTAACCCCCTTCAGCCGGTTTTGGCAGTTTCTGCGCACCCGTCTGCCCTTTGCGCGCAAGATCAGGAACAAGCTTCTTTTCATGGTATTAATCCTGACCGCCATCAACTTTATATTTTTCGCCCTGCTGGCCATGCGTTCGGAAACCTCGTATATCCTCTGGCATGCGGAACAGCAAACCACCGCCAACACGCGCGAACTGACCCATGCCATCAGCTCCGCGTTTACCCAATATTTACGGGAAATAGCCATTGCCATGGAACAATGGACGACAACGGATTTCGACAACAGCCAAGACATGCAATCCTCCTTCCAAAAGCTTTTGGCAGCTTCTGACCAAATACTTTCCGTCTCGCTTCTTCATGCCAACCATGACCTTGTATTTCATATCCACCGCAAGGGATTCGAGCACACAGGGAATGTGCGTTTTACTCCACAAAATGCCATTGTCCTTGACAATCATTTTCAGGCCGGACAAATATACTATTTCCCGGCATCCCGTAAAATTGCCTTGCTGCTTTGCTACCATTCACAGCGCCAGAGCAAATATCTGTTCACCATCCTTTTCGACCTCACGCCCCTGATACAGATGGCGGCAAATTGGAAAACCGGAAATGCATCCGAAATTATCATCATCAATCCCTTAGGCGAAGTGCTCTATCATCCCCGGCAAGCCGCCGGCACCCTCGTTGATCCCGTACATTTCGCCCTGCATAACCAATGGCTGCTTTTGCACAACCATCATCACAATGATTTTTCCCATGCGGCCACCAAAGCCGCTGTTGTGCTCAACGCCCGCAAGGAAAGGATTTTGCGCATCTATGCCCCTTGTCCGCCTCTCAATTGGGGCATCTTCGTCGAGCAAAACACGCGGATATTCCACCAGCGCATCGTGCGCACGCGTTGGATCATGCTGGCTTTAATGCTGGGTCCCCTGCTCGTCACCCTAAGTTTGGGGCTGCTTTTCGTCCACCAGGTCATTCGCCCCCTGGAGATGCTGGAAGACGGCATCAAGCTGTTTGAAGCGGGTCTTCTGGCCGAGTCTTTGCCGGTGTATTCCAGGGATGAAATAGGACGCCTGACCCAGTCTTTTAACCACATGGTACAAACCCTGATCACCCGCAATGAGGAGATCCAGCGTAAAAACCGCAACCTGGCCTTCCTGAATGAAATTACCAGCATCATCAATCAATCCATCGATTTAAACACCTTTTTAGACAGCGGCCTGCGCAAGATCCTCCAAACCGCACAGGCTTCGGCCGGATGGATTTATGTTTTTGATCCGCAATTGAAACGGCTTGGCCTCATTGCCTATCAGGGAATCTCCGATCACTTTTTGCCCCAGTTGCAAAATTCGTCCTTTGCGGAAACCCTCATGGAACGATCATGTCAAAGCGGCAAACCTTCCTTGATCCGCGACATATCCAGTCATTTGCCCGCAACCGGCTTGGAGCCGTGGCAGGCGATTCGCGAACTGCTGCTGATTCCCCTGCGATCCAAAAAACGCATTGTGGGTTTGCTGGCCATCGCCAGCAATCAGAAATACTTTTTCCACCACAAAGACCTTGATCAACTCGCGCATATCGGCAGCGAGTTGGGCATTGCCATTGAAAACGCCTTGTTGTACATCGAACTGCAGCTGAAAATCAAGGAACGCGAGGAAGTCAACAAGGATCTGCAGGAAATGGACCGTTTTAAAAACCGCATTCTTTCCAATGTCTCGCATGAATTGCGCACGCCGCTGACATCGATCAAGACGTATGTCGATCTTTTTCTTAATGACAAAATCGGGTCTTTGCATCAAGAGCAAAAAGACAAGCTTAAAATCGTCAGCCGCAATGTCAACAATCTGCTCAACCTGATTAATGATTTGTTGACCCTGGCCAGAATACAGGACCAGAAATTGCTGCTGCGGAACCTGGAGGTTTTGGTTTTGCAGGAGCTGGTGGATCAGACCATTGCGGAAACCGTAGAAATGGCCCGGGCCAAGGGATTGACACTCACGCGCGAAGGATTGCAGGAACCGGCGTTGGTGCGGATCAACCGCCAGAAGATACACCAGGTGCTGCAAAACCTCATATCCAATGCCATCAAGTTTACGGAAGCAGGCAGCATCAAGGTGTATTTGCGGCGGATCGAGGCTGAGGGGGAAACCCGGGAAAGAAGGATTGAAATCAATGTCAGCGACACAGGTATAGGCATTCCTAAAAAATCCATAAAAAAAATCTTCCAGCGTTTCTACCAGGTGGACTCCTCATCCACCCGCAAATATGTGGGAACAGGACTGGGACTGGCTATTGTCAAAGAAGTTGTCGAAGCCCACGGTTCTTCCATAGAGGTCGAAAGCCGGATCAACCAAGGCAGCCGCTTTTGGTTTACGCTTCCGGCTGTCACCCTTCCTGCCATCAATGCCGACACTGTCCAGACGTCGCGATTTTTACGCCGCGAAAATCATACCACCGAAAACGAAGAATAGAAAACAGCGATATTTTCAGAATAACTCTCCCCGTCCCAAAACCCCGTGGCCATGGCATCCAGCACCATTGCCAAGGCCGGTCCTCGGCGGTCCGAACGGTTTTCAGTAAAAGGTAGGCAGATATGGGTTCATGTATATGCAAGCAGGAAGATGCATGCCAGGCAGCCGCTTAGGTGTTGTCGGCAAACATTTTCTTGATACCCCGCAAAGCCTGACGGGTACGGCTCTCGTTTTCGATCAGGGCAAAACGGATGTACCCTTCCCCACCCTCCCCAAAACCAGCCCCCGGGGCAACCGCCACCTTTGCCTCCTGCAGGAGCTTCAGGGAAAAATCCACGGATGACATATGTGCAAACTGTCCGGGGACGGGCGCCCAGACAAACATGGTGGCCGGCGGTTTGCACGCCGGCCAGCCCAATTTGTTCAAGCCATCCACCAGCAGGTCGCGCCGCGAACGGTAGGTGCCGACAACTTCCGCAACGCATTC
>JAFGIQ010000155.1 GCA_016929575.1 candidate division FCPU426 bacterium | reverse complement strand
TATGCGCTGGTTGACGACTTCAGTGATGCGCCCTTTTTCATCCTGCCAGCGGAGCAGGCGCAGCAATACGCCGCGCCGGAGATTCAACTCGCGGCGGTAGGCCAGTATTTTGACGTGCTGCCGGTCAAACCAGCGCCCCCCGTCCAGACAATAGGTCAGTATCAGCCAGTTGGGGCAGTTGACAAAATCCTCGTTGCTGACTTTCCTCCCCGCAATCAGGGTCTCCAGCTTGTTGTACACGCCCGCAATATAGGTCCCGGGATAATGGGTTTTGGAGGCAATGGATTCCAGCATGGCGCCGCGCGTGCCGAAATAGCCGTTTCCCAGCGTAAACAGGGCTTCATACAGGCTTTCCCGGTCCAGATCCAGTTTTTCTATTGTAATATGCCAAGGATTCAAAACCGTCTTCCCCCAGTCGATAGTGCGGCCATAAGGCCGGCATTGCTGCCGACCGCATGTGTCTGGTCTGCGGACAGCAAACAGCGCAGTGTTGCCGGCAGTCTTGCTTTTTACCCCCGCGTTTTTTTATACTGCCAGCAGGCAAGCCAGTGGACAACCCATAAGCTTCGTGTTATTGTAACTGTTCCAACGCGGATTTGCAAATGCTTTGGGCGGGGTGGTCCCGAGGCACTGCAGGTGAAGCGTGGTATTCGGGGGTGTATGTACATGCAATCCGCTTCCGCAATGCAATTGCGGATTTTTATGAATGACACAAAGGCCAAAATCAAGAAGGATCTTTACCACCTACAACACGGCCACGTCACCCCGGAATGATTTAATCCGGGGTCCAGAAAAACGGATTCACTGGATTCCGGCTAAAATCATGCCGGAATGACGGCTTAAAGGATATTTTTTCGAGGGTAGACCGGGACGTTTTTTAGGCCAACAGGATAACCGAGTAAAGTTACGAAACTAAAAACATCCCCACCCTACATAATTTGTAAAAACAAGGAACTAATATCATGTTCACAACACACACCCGTACCGCCTCCCTGCTGTTTTCCGGCCTGATCGTCTTTTTTTCACTCGCCTCCGGGCAGGCCGGCGCTTCCTTGCGCTATGAGGGCTCCCTGCCCATCGGCGAAAACATTATCGTCCCGGCTGCCGGGACTTTTAAGGAAAAAACCGGCATTGCCTTTGCCTCAATTTCCCATCAGGGGTCGGAAACAGCAGTGGCCGCGGTTTTGGAAGAAAGAGCCGACATCGGAGGCCTGGCACGGCCGGTCAAGGCTGAGGAGATAACCCTCAAACTCAGGATTCATCTCATCGGGTTTGAATCCATCGGTGTATTCGTTCATCCCCGCAACCCGGTGGTTTCTTTGTCCATGCAGCAGCTGGCCGATATTTTTTCCGGGAAAACAACCAATTGGCGGGAGGTCGGAGGCCAAGATTTGCCTGTGACCGTGGTGGTCAATGACAGCGCCGGCCGCTCGCTGTCGCAGTCATTTTATCCAAAAGTGCTCGCTCAAACACCGCTGGGCAAAAAAGCCGTCAGAACCCGCCAGCCGCAAGCGCATCTGTCCATGGTAGCGAAGAACAAAGGCGCGATCACTTTCGACTCTTTGGCCCTTAAAAGCGGCAATATAAAAATCCTGGCGCTAGACGGGGTCATGCCCTCCACCGCCGCGCTGCGCAAGGACCACTATCCCCTGAGCAGGCCGCTGCATCTGGTGACCCAGGGTTTGCCTTCGGGAGAGGTTTTGCAATTCATCAAATTCATGCTCTCGGCCGAAGGGCAGGCGATCGTCAAACAGAATTTTTTACCCGTGTATGAATAAAAGCAGGCGCCATTTTCGCGCGTCTCAGGACTGGCGCAGCCTGCGGATGCGCTGCACGACCGGCGGATGGGTGTAATGGAAAGCCGCGTACCAGGGATGGGGATGAAGGTTGGCCAGATTTTCCCGGGAGAGCTTGACCAAAGCCCGGGCTAACGCCTCCGGCTCCCTGGTCAGGCGGCCGGCAAACGCGTCTGCTTCCCTCTCCTGGGCACGGGACCAGCGGTTCCACAGGGGTTCCAACGGAAAAGCGGCCAGCGAAACCACAACGCCCAGGACAACCAGCTGGGCCGGAAAACTGCCGGCTGCAATCCCGAAAACCCCGTTTAAAAAATCCAGCTGCAACAGGTGGTAGGCGGCAAACAGCGCCGCCAGACTCACAATCTCCTGCGCCAGCAGGCGCTTCAAGACATGTTTTTTCTTCCAGTGCCCCACCTCGTGCGCCAGCACGGCCAGAATCTCGGACGCATCCATCTTTTCCAGCAGGGAATCATACAGCACGATGCGCTTGACGCGGCCCAGCCCCGTGAAATAGGCATTGGCATGGCGGCTGCGCCGCGATGCATCCATTTTAAACACCCGGCTGATGCGCAGGCCGGCCTTTTCCATCAGTTCCCTGATGCGTCCGGCCAGGGCTTCATTTTCCATGGGTGTGAACCTGTTGAAAAGCGGCGCCAGTACCACCGGGGAGATATATTGGATGAAGAGCGAAAACACCAGGAAAAAAGCCCAGACCCACAACCACCAGGAGTTGGGAAAAAACCAAACCAGGCTGAAACCCGCAGCGGCCGTCACTGCCAGCAACACCAGTGAAATCAGTGCGGTCTTGACCTGATCCAGCACCCACAGCCCGGGTGTCATGGTATTGAAACCATAGCGCGTCTCAATGCGAAAATGGGCGTGCCAGGAAAAAGGCAGGGTGAACAGGGTTTGAACAAACACCAGGATGAGAAAAAAGACTGTCCCAGTGAGAATGAAGGATAAATTCCAGGAGGACAGCCAGCGGGCGTATAAGTCAAGCCAGCCGCCAAAGATGAAAAATCCAAACACCACTTGGCCGGCCAGGCCGGACCATGTCGCCAGCCGGCTTTTGTCCACGGTATAATCCCTCATCCGGCGCAGGGCTTCCGGGGTGATTTCGCCGCTGAATTCCGGCGGCACCTGATCGCCAACCAGCCGCAGCTGGCGCACATTGAGATAGTCTAAAAAATGTCCCCAGGCCGAGACAAGCACATAGGCGCAGAAAATACCCGCCAATATTATATTGTCCATTCCACGACTCCGGTTTCCTGCGAATAGGATTACGCAGAGTATAACGCAGATTACACAGATGGTGTTATGCAAGAAAAGGGGCTATGTACAATAATAGGTGAAATCCTATATTTTATTTATGGTGGTTTTGGCCCGGCTCTTCGGTCGCGTGGTCCACGCGCAGGGCATTGCCCAGGCTGGCAAACAATTCCAGCCACTTGCGGGCGATCTGATCATGCCCTTCGGCCCGCTCCTGCATCCCCAGGTATAATTCCTTGTCCAGCGCATGGTACACATTCTGCGCTTTCCAGATGTCCAGATCCAGTTGCAGCAGCCGGAGGGCGGCAAGCACTTTCTCGGCCCGGTTGAGCAGCTCGAGATCGCCGGGTTGCCGGGAAAATTGGGTCACCAGGCGCGTCACGGCCTGGGAGGCCACATACTGCAGCATGGTCTTGTCCCGCTTGAATTTCCAGTTGTTCATCTCCGCCACCAGTTTTAAGAGCTCCTCAACCTGCGGGGGATCGCTCTCCAACTGGCGGGTGATGTCGGTGTTTAAAATAAACTCCACGGCCGTGGACAGTATCTTGGGCAGGGGCAGTTTTAGTTTGTTCATCACCTGGATCAAGGGGTAGTGGTGTTCATAGATGCGGCGGAAATAGCTCTCCGCTTCATCCATGGCGGATTGCATGATCAGCTTGAGAATGGTCCTTTGCTTGTCCTTGAACAAATGGTTGAAGGTATAGGTGTTGGGGGAGAAATAATCGTCCAGCAGGCGGATGGTTTCGGGCATGTCGCCGTGTAAAAAGGTCTCGCTTGCCTTGTCGTGCAGCTGGGCAAAGGAGTTGTCGCCGGTTTCGCGGCGGATGCCCACGACCAGGTTGTGCTCGCCCAAATGCAAAAGGCCGAAAAGAACCCGGCTGGTCTCCCGGGTGATCAGGGAGCACACCCGCATGCGGCCGGTCACCAGTTTCTGGCCGCCCAGTTCCTCGACTGAAAACGTCTCCGCCGCCGCGTCATAACAGAATTGATTGGGCTCCCGGCCGTTCTCGGGCGAAAAAACCGTGTCCACGGCGTACTGGGCGCTGATTTTTAAAAGATCGGTGACCGCCGGCTCCACGCAGGACAGCCAGACCTGCCTGCCGTCTCCGTAGGCTTTTTCATTGCTGGGCGCAGCGGCCAGGTGATCCACAAAGTACTTGCGCAGATCCACGCCTGCGATTTCCTGCGCCAATTGCATGGCCCGGGCCGCGTATTGCATGACCTGCACGGTCTCAATCCCTGAGATTTCGTCAAAAAACCAGCCGCAACTGGTATACATGAGCAGGGCGTGGCGCTGCAGTTCGAGCAGCTTCAGCGCCTTCACCTGGTCGTCGTCGCTGACTGCGCGAGGACAATAAGAGCGTAAAAACGAGCGGACATTTCCCTCGGAGCGGTCAAGGATGACGTTGATGTAATCATTGCGCACCTGCCAGGGGTCCTCCGCAAAGCCAAGCATCTGTTTTTCATACACCGGCACCAGGTCGTCGCGCAATGCATCCAGCGCTTCCCGCAAGGGTGCGCGCCAGGCCTGGGTGCTGCCGGGGCGCAATCCCGAATTGCAGCCGCAATCGCTGCGCCAGCGCTCCAGGCCGTGAAAACAGCTCCAGGAGGTGTTTTCAACAATCTCCACTTCATCAGCAGGCGGGTATTTCTCCAGGTATTCGCCATAGACCGTAATCCTGGCCGATTGATGGCTGGCAATGAAATCCAGGCAGTAGGCGAGCGCCATGTCGCCATACCGGTGATGATGCCCGTAGGTTTCACCGTCCGTGGCAATGTGCACCAGCTGGGCCGGGTTTCCTCCGTCCTCGCCAAACAGGCCGGCCAGCCGCCGGGCGAATTGTTCCCCGTTTTTCAGCAGCGGTCCAAAGGCCACTTCGTGCGCCACCGGATTGTCGTAGAAAAAGAGCGTGATGCTCTTGCCCGAGGGCAGAAGGCATTGATACGGCCGGCGCGGATCCACCTGCCCGCCGTTGACATCCGTCCACTTGGATTCCCCCTGCTTTCTGATCCTTTTGGCCTGGTGGGCGGCCAAAATCGTGAAAGCAATGCCCTGCCCGGCCAGCACTTCCAGGGTGTCCACATCCACGGCTGTTTCAGCCAGCCACATGCCCTCAGGCTGCCGGCGGAAACGGCGGGCAAAATCCTGAATGCCCCAGATAACCTGCGTCTCCTGGTCGCGGCGGTTGGCCAGGGGCATGATGATGTGGTTGTACACCTGGGCAATGGCCGAACCATGCCCGGAAAACTTGTCCTGGCTTATGCGGTCTGCGTCCAATACCGCCTGATATACCTCAGGCGCCTTGTTTTCCATCCATGACAGCAGGGTCGGCCCGAAATTGAAACTGATGTTGGAATAATTGTTCACGATCTCCACAATGCGGTCCTTGGGGCCGAGAATGCGCGCCGCGGTGTTGGGCTCATAGCATTCGGCGGTGATCCGCTCGTTCCAGTCATGATAAGGATAGGCCAAATCCTGCGTCTCAATGGCTTCCAGCCAGGGGTTTTCCCTGGGCGGCTGATAAAAATGGCCGTGAATGCAGATGAATTTCTCCATGTACTACCTCTCTTTAATATAGACCGCCGTATGCCATCTTTGCAGGATGATGGGTGTCCCGGCAGACAGCTGCCGCGGCAACTCCTGCCGGACCTGTTCTCCGGCCGAGGAGTCGAGCATTTTTTTCCAGCGCCCTCCGGGCATGACAGCTTTCCAGGATAGCATTTTGGCGTGGCAATGGAAAAGGCAAAACATCTGCTTTGACAGCGCCTGCCAATGCAGGGTGATGACCCGTCCTGCGGCATGCTGACGGACTTTTATGCCAATGTGCTCCGGGGCGGGGCCTGCCAGCATTGATGCGCGGAGTTTAAGCAGGCGCCGGTAAAAGTCCAGCACGCGGCGGTGTTTGGGCTGGCGCCGCTTTTCCCAATGCAGCCGGGAGCGGATAAAGGTTTGCCGGCTGGCCGGATCAGCCATCTTCCCCTGCCAGGCAAACGCCTTGAACCCGCGCTGCCGTCCCTTGCGCACAGCGGCGATGAGTTTGGGGTCCGAATGATCCACAAAAAAATAGAAGGGGGCCTGTTCCCCGTATTCCTCGCCCATGAACAACAGGGGGATGAAAGGAGAGAGCAAGACCAGGCCTGCAGCCCACCTGGCCACAGCTGCATCAGCGAGTTTGGCCAGCCGCCCGCCGTCCGGACGGTTGCCTGTCTGGTCATGGTTTTGGGCATACACCACCAGATTTCTGCCGGGCTTCCGCGGGCGCGGGGTGCCGTAACGTCTTTTTCTGAATGTGGAATACTGCCCTGCGCAGGCAAACCCGTCGCGCAGGGATTTGTAGAGCATGTTAGGCGAACCAAAATCCGTGTAATAATCCCCGCGCCCGCCAATACTCAGGGCGTGCAGGCTGTGATGAAGATCATCACACCAGCAGGCGTCCATGCCCAAACCGCCCTGCGCTACAGGCTGCAGCACCCGCGTATCATTTAAGTCGCTCTCGGCTATCAACCAATGCCTGCGTCCCTGCTTCCGTGAAAACGCCCTGACCTGGTCCGATAATTCCGCCAGGAAGGGATAGGCGCTCTGGTCGAAAATCGCCTGGATGGCGTCCAGCCGCAGGGCGTCCACATGGTAATTTTCGTACCAATGCAGGGCGTTCTGTATGAAAAAATTGCGCACTTCATCACTGTGGGCGTCGTCAAAATTAATGGCCCTGCCCCAGGGCGTTTGGTATCTGTCTGAAAAATACGGGCCGAATTCATGGAAATGGTTCCCCTCCGGCCCCAGGTGGTTGTAGACCACGTCCAGCATCACGGCCAGGCCGAGCTGATGGCAGGCATTCACCAGTTTTTTCAAACCCTCAGGCCCGCCATAGGTGTGCTGTACCGCGTAGGGATAAACGCCGTCATAGCCCCAGTTGCGCGCGCCCGGAAAGGCGGCCACAGGCATGATTTCCAGTACTGTCACGCCCAGCGCTTTTATGGCCGGCAGGCGGGGAATAATGGCAGCCAGGGTGCCTTGGGGCGTAAAAGTCCCAACATGCAATTCATAGACAACCATCTGCGATAGTCCAATGCCCTTCCAGCGCTGGTCTTTCCAGGGAAAAACATCGTGTCTCACTGTTTGCGAAGGGCCGTGCACGCCCCTGGGTTGATAATGCGAAGCAGGGTCAGGCAGGGGTTTTTTATTGTCCAGAACATAAGCGTACAGTGTCTTGCCCGCAACCTTGGCAGTCGCCTGCCAGTAGCCGTTTTCCGTTTTTATCATGGGGATGAGCTTGCGCGCCGGGGAATACAACTGCAGCCGGACGTGCTTTGCCTGGGGCGCCCAGACAGTGAAAGCGCAGGTTTGATTTTGAAGAAAATGGGCTCCGACTTTCACTGTGCTCCTGAAAAATTGATTTAGGCAGCCATGAATACAATTGCTTAAGAAAATATCATTAAAAACCCAATTTTTCAATCTTAAGACTAAAAATTAATCTTGAAAGCTGTAAATAACAAGACACTGTCCACAGATTACGCAGATTGCACAGATTAATCAAGCTGTGGCGGCGCACTTCAATCCCGCCTCTTTTTTTTACGCACCCCTGCCCTGGCCGCGGCCTGGCGCGGATTGTCCGGCCAGCTGTGCCGCGGATACCGGCCCATGAGTTCTTTTTTCACTTCCGGATAGGCGCGGTCCCAAAATCCGTCCAGATCGCGCGTGCGCTGGACCGTGCGGCCGGCCGGGCTTAAAAGATCCAGCAACAGCGGCTGGCCGCAGATCCTGGGCGTGGTGGTGCACCCGAAAAATTCCTGCATCCTGGCGGAGAGCGTCGGCACTCCGTTGGTTTCATAATCAAGCCTTTTGCTTCCCCCTGACGGCAGGACAAAATATTCCGGAGCCAATGCATCCAACTGCTGGCGCTGCTTCCAGCTGAGGCAATGCTCAAGTCCTTTTAAAAGCGATGAACTGTTCCACACCGCAGCGCCCTGCCATTCGCCAAAAAGAAAAAGCCACTCCCGCACCCCGGCTGCAAGCCCGGCCTCGCCGAATGTGGGCCAGTTTTTCATCCCGCTGTATTTTTCCACAAAGCGGCAGCGGGCCAAAAACCGCCTGCTTTTTTCATCCCAGGGAAGGTCGGCCAGGCCTTTTTGCTGCAGCCTGTCCAGGGCCTGGGCCTGCAGCACCTCCTGCGCCGGCAACCCGCTTCCCCTGGCCTTGATGATCAGTGCGCCCAGCCTTATCTCCTGCCTGGCCTTGGGTTTCCATCCCATCCACTCCAGGGTCCAGGTTTCCTCCAGGCGTCCGGCCTCCCCGCTTTCAACCTGTTCGCGTCCAAGCGGAGCTGCCAGGAAAACACGCGCATCCTGGTCCCCGCCGTCCAAGTCTGCAATGACGATAAATTCTTCCTTGGCC
>JAFGIQ010000154.1 GCA_016929575.1 candidate division FCPU426 bacterium | reverse complement strand
GCCCAAGAGCGGGATTGAACCGCTGACCTCGTCCTTACCAAGGACGCGCTCTGCCAACTGAGCTACCTGGGCATAAAAAGTCCCATAATTATTTAAAATTATACAGGTTAATGAAAATAACAAAAGCCTTAACGCCTGTCAATACTATTTTTATTTCCCTTCAGTCTTTTTTTCTGTGATTTTAAAGGGTTTTCAGACGCACTATGGCCGGCTGATACTCTCCGGGGCAGAAAAACACCTTTTTTCTTACTTTTTCCACCTGCGCCAGCGACGATGCCCCCAAAACCATTGCGTTGGGTTGCAAAAAACCCAATCCCCTACAACTTTATTCATGGCAGCCACGGCAGGAATCAGCAGATCTTCCAGTCTGCCCTCCCGCCGTATGATGAATTCAGGCATGATTTCAACCTGCAAAACATTATCCGCTTGCCGGTAGCAGTGCACTGGCAGCAAGGGTGCATTCATTTTCAGCGCCATATTGGCTGCACCCAAAATAGTGCCAGCAGGTTTGCCCATGAAATCAACATACGCTCCCCCGGTTTCCACCTGATCGATCAACACCCCCAATATATTTTGGGACCGCAAATGCAAAAAACACTTCATGGCACACTGGTTGCGCGGATTATCCGCAATGACTCCGATGCCGAGACGCTTGATGATCCAGAGATAGATGCGCGCAGCCAGGGGATGGCTGGGTTCGCGAAAGATAAATTTCACATTGCAGAGTTTCGCCATGGCCATGCCCATGATGTAGAAATTGCCCAGGTGGCCTGAAAAAAGGACGCCTCCCCTTCCTTGGGCCAGCAACGCCGTCAAATTTTTTTCGCCCGTCAGGCGGTACAATTTTTCCTGCCGGCGGATTGAACACCCGGCGGCGTACATGACTTCCAGCGCAGCGCCGCCCAAATGGGCAAAATTGTCCCTGGCCATCTTGATCCGGGCGGCCGGCTCCAGTTTGTCTCCGTATATCAATTGCAGGTTGTCCAGCGCCACTTGACGCCGGCTGTGCAGGATATGGAAAGCCAGGCGGCCCAAGGCAGCACCGGAGGCCAAAACCAGCCGGTGCGGGAGCAGGCCAACCGCGCGGATAAAAAGCCGGGCCAGGGCAAACAGGATGTGCTGCAGCATGTGACCTCGCTTTTTGCTCTTTTACTGCCGCCAAGCGTCCGCCTGCGCGGATTCATTCTCGCAGCCGCCGGTCGTGAATGACAAAAAGCGTTTTTGGGCAGATAGAGAGGGAGGCTGCTGGATGAAAAATGGCGTCTTGGATCATACCTGTCCACATGATCAGAAAGCCGCACGGAAAAAAACACGATCCGCAACACGAAATATTATATTTTGGAGCGGGGGACGGGGTTCGAACCCGCGACGTTCAGCTTGGAAGGCTGACATTCTTCCACTGAATTACCCCCGCAGTTATCATCTACTCTCTACTCTCTACTCTCTACTCTCTTAAATTTTCCACTCTTGACAACCTATTCGCAAATGCGCGATTGGATACTTAATAAAATCGGAAGACCGGGAGCAGACCGAAGTCAATATTTTTATATTTTCAATTCTTCACTCTCGACTTCTCTGTGCTTCGCCGCAGGCGAAATGAGTTTTAAAAAAACAGAAAATCGAAAGTAGAGAGTAGAACGCAATTGAGCTTCTGTTTGCTCCACTTCTCCATTTGCTCAATTGCTCTTCCCTGCACCGTCTGGTGCAGGGCAGGCTTCGTCCGGGTGTAAGCGAAGAACGAAGCCTGGTGGACAGGGAAGGATTTGAACCTTCGTAGGGCGGTGCCCGACAGATTTACAGTCTGTTGCCATTGACCACTCGGCCACCTGTCCGTCTTGAAGGATGTATAATATATTCCAAAAATCTTAAAAAGCAAAGCATTTTTTTAGGGACACAATCATTGCTGTCCAAGTCAAGCCACATCATTGCATTTTAGGCAGCAATGCGTAATATTTCAATTGCAAATCAATTAAAATAATTTAAAAATGTGTTTTAATCACAGGCATCCAAATTGGGAGTGGAAAAGACGCGATAACTACTGATAAATAGGCGCCAGCAGGCAAGCAGGCTGCCGGAGATATCTTTTTCCCAAGGTGGGGCGGGAACGCGTGCACAAACTGCAGGGATTGTGTGCGCCCTCTAATATGGTTGCAGCCGTGGACTTTTATTTTCCGCTGCCACCTTGGGAAAAAGATATCTCCGGCAGCCTCGGCTGGACAGATTATTCAGAAGGACGGGGACGCCTGCGGCTGTATTCGCGCAAGTTGGACAGCAATGGATTTAAACACGGTACACGTTCGGCGTTTTGCCAAGAATAAGAACATGCCGGCCGGTCGGAGGGGTGAATATGCGGAAAATTTCAAAAAACCTGAGGACAATGGTGTTAAGCAGCGTTTTGCTTTTTTCCATTCTATCCTCTGCTGCCAATTCTTGCCTGGCGGCGGACAGCCGCAATCTTGAGTTGCTCAGCTTCACGGGCGGCACAGCTGCTGATCTCGTGGTGCAAGGCAATTACGCCTATGTGGCTGCAGAAAATTGGTTTTGGATCCTGGATATTTCAACACCGTCATCCCTCAAGCAGGTGTCTTCCCTCTATCTGAACCAGCCTTACAACACGTTTATTGCATCCAAGGTTTGTCTCTCTGGAAATCACGCCTATGTGGCGGGCTACAATGGCATGTATGTTATCAATGTCAGCAATCCCCAAAATCCAGTCAAAGTTGCCGAATATCGCCAAAGCAGCATCCAGGATATTTGCGCGTCGGGAAATTATGTGTATTTAGGCGTCGACGGCCGGGGTATCCAGGTCATTGATATCAGCACCCCCTCTCAGCCGGTCGAAGCAGCGTCCAATACCTGCTATCCTGAGGTTAAAACACTGTTTGTTGACAACGGGTACCTCTATATGGGCGACGACCATTCCACCTTGCATGTTTATGACAACAGCAATCCGCTCCAGTTGGTTGAAGTCGGCAGTTTGTACGGTTATTCGCACTATGATTTGGTTGTGTCCAATGGCTATGCCTATATTGCCGGCACGCCGCACGTGACCTCCATTGATGTCAGTGATCCTGCCCATCCGGTTTTTAAAAGAACACTCAGTTATTCCTCCACCTATGGCATCCACGTGGTGGCTCATTATGTATATGCGGCAGGGTATTATAGCCTGCAAATCTATGATGTGAGCGATCCGGACAATCCGGTCGCACGAGGCACTTGCTCGTTTTCGGCGCCTTTGCAGAGTGTTATGGTAGTGGGTGATCATGCCTATGTGTGCGGCGAAAGAGACTTATATGCAGTAAACATCAACGATCCGGATAATCCGGCTCTCGCGGACACCTATTCAGTTCCAGATCCTTGGTTTTCAACTGGTGACCTGTGCATTGCAGGCAATCACCTCTATGTGCAAGACAATGGTTTGGAAATCCTCGATGTTGCTGATCCCGCCCATCCTGCTGCCATTGCCAAATTTGACGACCCCTATGGAAATATTTACAGCCCTGTCACCTCGGTTGATGTTGACGGAAATCATGCCTATGCCCTGTTTAATGATTGGTATGCAAGGACACGGATTTCCATCATTGACATCAGCAATCCTGCCAGTCCTGTGGAAACATCCTATTTTTCACTCACTGGGAGCGTAAGGGATATTGATGTTGCCGACGGCAAAGCGTACCTGGCCAGGGAGGCGTACGGCCTGAGCATCTACAGCGTGACCAATACAGCCCAGCCCTATGAACTGGGAAGCTGTTACATCAATAGTAATATCAATGAGTTGCAGCTCCAAGGCGGCTATGCGTACATCAAGGACATCTATGCGGGCTTGCATATCGTGGATGTGAGCAATCCGTACCTGGCGGCGGAGGCGGGGTTCCTACCCAACCATCTTTCTTATCCAAGCAGTAATTTTTACCTTCAAGGCCAGCATGCCTATATCGGATTCTATGCCCTGCCTTTTTATGCCCTGGTTATAGATGTTGCCAATCCCTCCCAGCCCCGGCAAATAACCAGTTACCATGATCCTGAGATTCCCGGCAGGTTTCATGACGTTCATGTTGACGCGCGGAATTATGCGTATTTCTTACAATATGCCGAACCCTGCGCGGCCATCCATATTCTGGATGTCAGTGAGCCGCAGCATCCTGTTTCCGTGGCCTATTATAAGGACCTGCCCGGCGGCGTTCCTCAAGTTTTGGATGTGGCGGGAGATTATATTTATGCCCTGAGTGAAGACGGCCTGCTTATTCTCCGCTTCACGCCGCCCTCGCCAACACCGGCGGCCATGGCCTTGAGCCCCAAGCAAATCAAGGCCTTTAACAGCCGCATGAATCCCAATAAAGGCGAAGTCAGCACCATCCGCTGGCGGCAACCGCAGGATGGCGCTGTGAGCATAAAAATATTCAATCTGCGCGGAGAGTTGATCAAGACTCTGGTGGACCAGCAAACGTACTCGTCTTTGGCGACCAATGAAATTGTCTGGGATGGCCGCAATGGTTCAGGGGATGTTGTGGCCAATGGCATTTATCTGGTCCATATGCAGGCGCCAGAGTGCCGGGCGACCACTAAAATAGCTGTCATCAAATGACGGCATACATCGATTTCATGCCGGGAGGACGGGCTTATGCGGTTCAATAAACTGAGCGGATGCTGTCTGAGCGCCTTGCTGTTGCTTGGCCTGACGGGCAGAATATGTGCGGAGAGCGCAGGCACCACCGGCGCGATTATCCTAAAGCATAATTACAATCCCCGCGCAGCTGCCATGGGCGAGGCTTATGTGGCCATGGCTGATGATGTGTATGCCATGTATTGGAATCCGGCCGGAATGTCCTTCCTGGAAGCTGGTGAGATCAGCACCTCGTTTTATAAAGGACTGGTGGACGATTACTTCGGCCAGGTCAGTTATGTACAACCCATCCATGACATGATTGTTTTGGGCGCGGGGCTTTTGACCTATAGCGCCGGGAACTTTGATCTGGTGGATGGGCTGGGCAATACCAGCCGCTTGAAGGCCCAACGGGATTATCTGGCGGTCTTGTCCGGCGCTTTAAAACTCAATCCCTCCCTCAGGATCGGCTTGACCCTGGAGGGCTTGCACTCCACCCTGTTGCAGGATTATACGGGCATGACCGGCGCCGTGACCATGGGCATCACGCATCAGCCGGAAGCATTGCCTGATCTGCGTCTTGGTTTGGCGGTCAAACATCTGGGGTTTCCTTTGAGTTACGGCGGAGCTGCCGATCCCTTACCCCTGTCCTGTGCATTCGGCCTGGCTTATAAAGTTTTAAAAACACCGCCGGAACAAACGTCTCATGAACTAACCCTGTCTCTGGACACGGAGCTGGGGCGGGATACTCCGGTTTATGTAAACCTGGGGGCAGAATATTGGTATGCAGGTCTGGTGGCTATCCGGGCCGGCTACCAGCCCAAACGCGACCTTGAAATCATGTCTTTGGGAGCAGGCGTGCAATTGGCGGTTGTGGGTGACCTGATAGTGAAACTGGATTATGCCTTGTGCCTGACCCAAGCCATGAATCATACACATAAAGCCGCGCTCTCCTGTGTCCTGCCGAGGTAAGGGAAGGCTTCCCTGCCGGCCTTCAGGAAAACAGAGAATCGGTAGTAACCGCATGTAAGCGTTCTTTCATACTCTATTCTCTGCTTTCTACTCTCTCATGCTCTGTATGATCCCCCTCGGTCGTTGGAATAAATAAAAAGAGCAGATGATCAGTTGAGCAGTTGACCGCAGGCTCGCCTTCCTCTCCTGGTCAACTGTTCAGCTGCTCACCTGCTCTGCGCCCGGCTCTGCCGAGCGCTGGAGCCACCAGTCGGATTTGAACCAACGACCATCCGCTTACAAGGCGGGCGCTCTACCAACTGAGCTATGGTGGCTCACATCGTGGGACGCTGAAAAATTTCTATTACGCATTGCGGTCTGAGCCGCGCTGATACTGCCGGGGATGCGGACAATACTATAAAATATCCGCCCCGGATTCTCAATATGAAATCCAGCCGCAGGTTGGTTTTACCTGTGCAGTGTTCGCTGGCGAATCACTTCAAAAAGAGCGATGCCCGCCGCAACCGCCGCATTCAGGGAATCCACCTTTCCCAGCATGGGTATCCTCACCAGCATATCACAAGATTCCTTGGTCAGACGCCGCAGTCCTTTGCCCTCATTTCCCACCACCAGGGCCAAGGGACGGCGCAAATCCGCTTCCCACAAGGTCCTGCCTTGGGCCGCATCCAAGCCCACTGTCCATAATCCTGCATCTTGAAGCCGGTGCATGGCGTCAACAAGATTCACTACCCGGGCGACCGGCAAATGCGTGAGTGCCCCGCCCGAAGCTTTTTCACTGGCAGCAGTCACATCCGCGCTCCGGCGCATGGTAATGAGCATGCCCTGGGCTCCTGCCCCCTCGGCACAACGGGCGATGGCGCCCAGGTTTCTGGGATCTTCGATCTCGTCGCTGACAACCAAAAGCCCGGAAGCACGCTGCGCTTGGGCTTTTTCTATTATCCCGGTCACATCAGTGTGCCGGCCGCTTTTAAGTACGGCCAACACCCCCTGGTTGGCCACCGGTCCGGCCAGCTTATCCAAGCGGTGTCTGTCCCGCGTTTCCACCGGCACTTCCTTGGCCCGGGCCAATTCCTGCAATTCCTCCATTACTGTTCCGTGCGTTCCCTTGGCAACGATGATTTTTTCCACCCGGACTTCCAGAGAACGCAGGGCTTCCAATACCGCCCGGCGGCCGTATATTTTCCGCAGCAAGGGTTTGTTTGGCAAACGGTATCAACCTTTCCGGCCAGCAATACAAGCCGGTTTTATTTTTTTCTATTCCGGTCAGCAGGCACGCCCCTTGTTGCCTGTTGGGATGTGAAAAGCTCGGCCAATATGAATTGATTCTGTGTCAGGGCCAGACTGCCAAAAGTCGTGTCTTCCAGGGCGTATCCGCGGCTGATGATCTGTTCCCGCAGCTGGTCGGACAACTCCCATTTTTTTTCCAGGCGGGCCGCCTCTCTTTGTTCGATCAATTTTTGGACAACTTCCGGGACCGGCTGTGGTTCGGGCAGCACGCCCAGTATCTCCGCCATTTTGCCAAGCGCTTCATGCACCGCATGAAAAACCTGCAGGAGTTGGTGGGTTTTTGGAGGCCGGCCGGCGATGATCTGCCTGGTTTTGTTGGCCAGGCGGAAAAGAAAGCCCAGGGCACCGGCAGTATTCAAGTCGTCCTCCAGGGCCGCGGAAAAACTCCTGCCGGTTTCCACCAGTTCCTTTTCCAACTCGGCTGCCGTTGTGTCGGTCAAGTAATCCTCCTGCCTCGGCAGGCGGATAATTCCCCGCAACCTTTCCATGGTCCGTTGAAACTCCGCATACCCGTGTCCGGCCGCCTCTATGTTTTCCGGATTAAAATCCAGCGGACTGCGATAATGGGCGGAAAGCATGAAAAGCCGCAGAACCTGGCGGGGAATGACCTTGAGCACATCCCGGGCGATCCAAAAATTACCCGATGACTTGGACATTTTTTCCCCTTCGATTTTCAAATACCCATTATGCAGCCAATACCGCGCCAACGGCTTGCCGGTCACGCTCTGGCTTTGCGCGTTCTCATTTTCATGGTGGGGGAAAATGAGATCCTCGCCGCCGGCATGAATATCAAAACTCTCGCCCAGGTATTTCATGGACATGGCCGAGCATTCAATATGCCATCCGGGCCGTCCCGGCCCCCAGGGGGAATCCCAGGAGGGCTCTCCTTTTTTGGCCGCCTTCCACAAGGCAAAATCCAACGGGTCCTGCTTGGCTTCATTGATTTCCACCCGCGCGCCTTTTTCCAGTTCGTCAATGTTTTTTCCTGAAATGCTTCCGTACCCGGGAAAACTGCGCACCGAAAAAAAGATATCGCCGTTGACAGCATAGGCATGTCCGGCAGCCATTATTTTTCGCACCAGGGCGATGATTTCGGCCATGTGCTCGGTGGCTTTGGGGTGGTGATGGGCCGGCAGGCAGCCCAAGGCCGCCAGATCCTGAAAAAACGCCTCGGTGTATTTCGCCGCCAGTTTCTCGGGCGGGAGCGCCTCCGCCTCGGCCTTGTGTATGATTTTGTCATCCACGTCGGTAATGTTTTGCACGTAGACCACTTTCCAGCCGCGGTCCGCCAACACCCGCCGCAAGGTGTCAAAAACAATGAACGCCCTGGCATTCCCCACATGAAAAAAGTCATAAACCGTTGGGCCGCAGGCGTATATCTTGACCACTCCGGGCTCTTGCGTCCGCAATTCTTCTTTTTGGCGCGTGGCCGTGTTGAAAAGCGTAAAGGGCATGAAACACTCCTTGCGGCAATCTTGTCCCCATCCACAGCGGGCGGAATTGGACCCGCAGGTACTATAGCAGATTATTGGGTGCCAGTAAAGATCACGGTCATTGTGGTCCGGCAAGCGGAAGGGATAAAAAAAGGCAGGCTTTTTCAAGCCTGCCTTTTTGCCTGGTTGGGCCGGAAAATATGATCCTTCCGCCTTTTTTGTTTAGGAACCGGACTTTTTAGGGCCCTCTTTAAAAACTTTTCTGGCCTTTTTAACAGTCGTTTTTAAGGCGATTTTATGTTTGGATTTTTTTTCGAGGTTTTCTTTTTTTAAGCGCTCACGCTCGGCGGCCTTTTCCTTCCTGCTCTTGTCTTTTTCCGCCTTGCGTTCGGATATTTTTTTCTCTTTTTCCGGGGACTTCGCGCTTTTTTTAGCACCGGCCTTTTGGGCGGATGTTTCAACGGCTTTTTTGGTTTTATCCTTCTCTTTGGATTTGGACGTTTTTTTGGCTTTTTGCTTATCCGCGCCCGCTTCTTCCCCGGTTTCCGATTTCTCCAGCTTGGTAAGCTGGCCCGGAAGCTTGGCTCCTGGAATCCAATCGACCAGTTCCAGAAAAGCCATGGCTGCCGCGTCTCCTGCCCGCGAACCCAACTTGATGATGCGCGTATACCCGCCCTGCCTTTCCTTGTACCACTCCACGATCTGGTCAAACAGGCGGTTAACGACATCCTTGCGGGGAATAAAGGCCATGGCCAGCCGGCGGTGGTGCAAGCTCCCTTTTTTAGCCAGAGTCACCATGCGCTCAGCCAGACGACGTGTTTCCTTGGCGCGCGCCACCGTGGTCTTGATCCTGCCATGCAAGAATAGGGCTTCCACCAACTGCCTCAACATCGCTTTCCGCCGGTTTGCCGGAACGCCGAGTCTTCTGCCGCTTCTCCTGTGTCTCATTCCCTGTACCTTTCCGAACCCATTGGTCCACCCCGACCGTTACTGGGCGTGGTTTGTTGTTAGTTTTTCTTGACCAGTACTTCGGCCGTATGCAAATACGAAAGATCCATCCCCAGATTCAATCCCATTTCCGCCAAAATTTCCTTGATCTCATTGAGCGACTTGCGCCCGAAATTGCGGTAGCGCAGCATTTCACTCTCGGTCTTTTGGACCAGCTCCCCGATCAGCTTGATATTGGCGGTCTTCAGGCAATTGCTGGAACGGACCGACAGTTCCATTTCCTCGACACTGCGATTGAGGAGCTCCTTCAACCTTTCCTTTTCCTCATCCACTTCCTCCACTTCCTCCACGGGTTCTTCCTCAAAATTGATGAATATCGACATGTGGTCCTTCAATATCTTGGCGGCATGCGCCAGGCAATCCTCGGGGCGCATGCGCCCGTCTGTCCGTATCTCAACGATCAAACGGTCATAATCCGTCATTTGACCCACGCGGGTGTTTTCACTTTCAATTTTCACCTGGATCACTGGTGTGAAGATGGAATCCACCGGAATGGTTCCCAACGGATGATCATCGCGGCGGTTGCGGCTGGCTTCCACGTAGCCGCGGCCTGAATTGATCTCCAGTTCCATCTCCAAGACGGCATCGCGGTCATTCAAGGTGGCTATGTGCAATTCCGGATTAATGATTTCAATCGCATCATCCACTTGGATGTCTGCAGCCGTCACCTGCCGTTCACCGGAAACACTCACCCGAATGATCTTGGGACCGTCTTCATGCAACTTGACCTTTAATTGCTTTAAATTCAATACAATTTCCGTCGTATCCTCAACCACTCCCGGAATAGAGGAATATTCATGCACCACGCCGCTGACGCGCACGGCTGTCACCGCCGCCGACTGGATGGAGGACAATAAAATGCGGCGCAGGGAATTGCCTATCGTCAGTGCAAAACCCCGCTCAAAAGGCTCGGCAATGAATCTGCCGTATTTGCCAGACAATGTCTCTCTGTCGCAATCAAGCCTTTCAGGCTTTACTAGACTTTTCCATTTCATGATTTGAGCACCCCTTTGGTGGTTAGAATATTATTTCGAGTAGAGTTCGACGACCATCTGTTCCTGCACGGGAAGTCCAATTTCCTCTCGGTTGGGAACGGCTCTAAAAATTCCGGTCATGGTTTCCGGATTGACTTCCACCCAGCTGGCAACGCCGCCACGCCGGGCCACGGTCTCTATGGACTGCTTGATGACTTTCAAATCTCTGCTATTCTCCCGGACCTCAATGCGATCCCCGGCTTTGACCAGGAAAGACGGTATATCCACTTTTACGCCGTTGACCAAAAAATGACCATGATTGATGAGCTGGCGGGAGCTTAAGCGGTTGGACGCATATCCCATGCGGTAAACCACGTTATCCAGGCGTCTTTCCAGATATTGGAGCATGATTTCGCCGGTGATGCCCTTTTTCCGGCTGGCAGCCTCGTAATAGCGTTGGAATTGCCTCTCCAAAAGTCCGTAAATCCGGCGGATCTTTTGTTTTTCCCGCAGTTGTCTGCCATAATCCGATATTTTTGACCGGCTGTCCTTGTGCTGCCCGGGCGCATAATTACGGCGTTCAAAAGCACATTTGTCCGTTGTACACTTGTTGCCCTTAAGAAACAGCTTCATCCCCTCACGCCGGCACTGCCTGCATTCTGAGCCGATATATCTGGCCATCGCCTATTTCCTCCTTCACCCTTCATCTCAATTTCTTGCGCACTCCTGCGCGGATATCAGACCCGGCGCCGTTTCGGCGGCCGGCAGCCATTGTGGGGAATGGGGGTCACATCCTTGATCAAGGTGATGTCGAGTCCAATCGCCTGCAAACTGCGAATCGCCGCTTCCCTGCCAGCGCCTGGTCCCTTGACATAGACTTCCACTTCCTTCATCCCTGCTTCAAGCGCACGCCGTCCGGCGGCCTCCGCCGCCATTTGGGCCGCAAACGGTGTGCTTTTACGCGAACCCTTGAATCCAACCTGACCGGCCGACGACCAGGAAATCACGGCCCCGGCTTTATCCGTAATGGATACGATGGTGTTGTTGAAGGTCGATTGGATGTGGGCCATGCCCTCGTTCGGCACCTTCTTTAATTTTTTCTTTATACGACCAGAACCTTTTTTCACCACGCCTCTCATCCTCCTTGTTGCCCCTCGGTAAAACCGCCATCTTGGTTTTATCCTGGTTTGCTATTTTTTCTCGCTGGCTTGCTTTTTGCCAGCAATGGTTTTTCTCGGTCCTTTGCGGGTGCGGGCATTGGTGCGTGTCCTCTGACCCCTCACGGGCAATCCCCGCCGGTGACGCAGGCCCCGGTAGCAGCCGATATCGATCAGCCGCTTGATATCCTGTGTCGTTTCGCGGCGCAGGTCACCCTCGACTTTGTAGCCTTTATTGATCACATTCTGCAGTCTGTGCGCCTCATCCTCGGTCAGGTTTTTCACCCGGATGTCCGGTGACAAACTTGCTTCTTCCAGGATCTTTTTGGCAAAAGTGGGGCCTATACCATATATATACGTAAGTGCCACTTCGATTCTTTTATCCTTCGGCAGGTCAATGCCGCTGATGCGTGCCATACTCGGTTATCCTCCTTGGATATGCGTTCAAATCACGAGCAGCGGAACAGTTGCTCAGGTGACCGCAGGTGAGCGGCGGCGAATTCCACCTGAATTTCATCTTGTTTAAGTTTTACTCCACTGCTCCACTGTTCAACGCTGCTCACCTGCTCTGCGCCCCGCACAACGAAGCGCTACCCCTGGCGTTGTTTATGTTTGGGATTGCTGCAGATCACGCGCACCACACCCTTGCGTTTGATGATCTTGCATTTCTCGCACATCGGTTTGACGGATGCTCTTACTTTCATGGCGCCCGAGTCCTCTCTTTTCGATTACTTAAAACGATAGGTTATCCGTCCTCGGCCCAGGTCGTAAGGCGACATTTCCACCGTCACCCGGTCGCCCGGAAGAATACGGATAAAGTGCATTCTCATTTTGCCGGAGATATGGGCCAAAACCACATGCCCGTTGTCCAGTTCCACCCGAAACATGGCATTGGGCAGGGCTTCCAACACTTTCCCTTCCAGCTGAATGGAGTCTTCCTTGGTGGTCGCCTTGATGCCCTTAACGGTACTATCCCGTTGTTCCCGGTTTTTCTTCTTTGCCTCTGCGCCTCTACCACTGTGACGTGGTCTCATGCAGTCAGTACCTCCGCTCCTGTATCGAGAATTGCAACCGTATGCTCAAAATGAGCTGACCGCGACCGGTCCTTGGTAACAACCGTCCAATGGTCATCCAAAATGCGAACCTCGAAATCGCCGGCATTCACCATCGGCTCTATCGCGAGAATCATCCCGGACTGAAGAAGCACTCCCCTCCCTGGCTCGCCAAAATTGGGAACCTGGGGCTCCTCATGAATCTCCTGTCCGATTCCGTGTCCGACAAAATCACGCACTACTGAAAATCCGGCCGCTTCCACATATTTCTGGATGGCATGCCCGATATTGAAAAGGTGGTTGCCAACCTGCGCTTCTTTAATCCCGAGCGCCAGCGCCTCTTTTGTCACTCTCATCAGGCGCTGGGATTCGTCATCCACTCCGCCCACGGGGTAGGTCCGGGCGCCATCCCCATGCCAGCCATCCACATTGACGCCCACGTCAATGCTGATAATATCACCGCTTTTCAAAACACGCGGCCCAGGGATGCCGTGTACCACTTCTTCGTTCACCGAGGTACACAAGGTGCCGGAATACCCCTGGTATCCCTTAAAAGAGGGCAACGCCTTGCGGCTGCGAATGTATTTCTCAGCCCAGCTGTCCAGTCCGCCGGTGGTCATCCCTGGCCGGATCAGTTCTTCCAGACCGTCCAATACTTCCGCCACCATTCTTCCGGCCCGGCGGAGCATGTCTATTTCCGAACGACTCCGGAGATGAATCACTTTATTGTTTCCACTCCGCTGCGGAACGAATCATGCCGACAATCTCGTCGATTTCGCCCAGTGCCGTGATGGTTCGCAAAAGTCCGGTCCGACGATAAAAATCAATCAAAGGGGCGGTTTGCTCTTCGTATATTTGCAAACGTTTTTTGATGGTCTCTTCATTATCATCAGACCGCTGCATCAAGGCCGCGGCACACGCATCGCAGTACCCTTCCTTTTTGGGGGTGAGGTTGGTGTTGACATTGTAATTCGCCCCGCATTGCGGGCAAACCCGCCGTCCGGTCAGGCGTTTGATAATGACATCCCTGGTCACATCAATGTTAATCACGCCCGTCAGCGCCTGATCCTGCCGTGATAAAATCTCATGCAAAGCCTCGGCCTGGGCCAGTGTACGCGGAAATCCGTCCAGGATAAATCCTTCGGCCGCGTCTGCTTCACGCAGCCGATCGGCCACCATTTGCGTTACCAGGTCATCGGGCACCAACGCTCCCCGGTCCATGTATTCCCTGGCTTTTTTTCCCAGTTCCGTCTCTTTTTTTACATTGGCCCGCAAAAGATCTCCGGTGGATATGGTGGGGATATTCCACAGTTGACTTAATGGACCAGCATATGTTCCCTTACCCACGCCGGGAGCACCCAGAAACAGCAACCGTTTTTGTTCACTCATGCCTGCACACCCCCCAAAACGCCGCAACCGCCGGCTTAAAAAGAGGTCCTCCCTTTTAATTTGCCGTGCTTCATGAATCCTTCGTAGTGCCGCATCAACATATGGGATTCTATCTGTTTCATGGTATCCAGCGCCACACCAACGACAATAAGAAGGGTGGTGCCGCCGAAGTACCACCCAATGGACAATTGCCCTGCCAGAAAATCAGGGACAATGGCTATCAATACCACCGCCAACGCCCCTCCCAAAGTGATGCGGGAAAGCGTCTGGTCAATGTATTCGGCGGTTGATTTTCCCGGGCGCAAACCGGGTATAAAGCCGCCGTATTTTTTCATGTTTTCCGCCACATCCATGGGATTGAAGGTGATGGACGTGTAAAAATAACAGAAAAACACGATCAAGATGGCATAACAAATAGTGTACGCCACACTCCCGGGAGACATGTACTGCATGAGGGTTTGGATGAAACTCTGTCCCATACCCTGCGAATTGGGATTTTCAAAAAACTTTGCCAGCGTGGTGGGTGTAATCAACACCGAGCTGGCGAAAATAACGGCAATGACTCCCGAATAGTCAACCTTTAAGGGCAATTGCGTCGACTGGCCGCGGTAGACTTTACGGCCCACCACCCGCTGGGCATATTGCACCGGCACTTTTCTATACGACTGCTGGATAATGACAGTAAGCGCCACCAGTGACGACAGCACCGTGAGGAACAGCAGCAACTGGAACAGATTGATCGAACCGGCCTGAAACAAAGCCCACATCGATCCTATCTCCAGCGGCAGGCGCGCAATAATGCCGGCAAAGATAATGATGGACATGCCGTTGCCGATGCCGCGTTCCGAAATTTGTTCCCCCAGCCACATAATAAAGGCTGTGCCTGAAGTCAAAGTCATGGT
>JAFGIQ010000153.1 GCA_016929575.1 candidate division FCPU426 bacterium | reverse complement strand
TCCGAAGGGCTGGCCTACTATGAGATCGGACCCGAGGCGCGCGAACTGCTGCTGAAAAACAAGGAGACCGGCGAGTATTACGAATTCGTGCTCAAACCGTCGCTTTCCACCGACCTGGAAAAAATCAGCTGCATCGGCCAGCAGGCCCTTTTAAGCATACAGATGCTAAGCCCGGAGCAGGACGCGCAGCTGAAGACCCTGCTGCAGGCCGGGGGGCAGACGCCCAATGTGATCATCGGCTCGGCCGAGCACCAGGATCCGCGGCGCAAGCGCATCCAGATTGTCCCGGGCCAGGAGGGGGCGCCCCTGGTGACGCCGGAGAAATACATCGGCGAGGAGGGCGAGGACAATAAAAAATACCTGCCCATGCAGCAGACGCCCTTCATCGACCTTAAAACCATCGCCCAACTGATCAGCACCCGCGGCATTGCCGGCACCATCAACACCCGCTATATGGTCGTGGGTACCGAATTCCCGGTGATCACCACCATCACCCGGAATTCCCTGGGCATGAGCGCGGACCAGATCCAGTACAACCAGCGCTACTGGGGCATGCCCACGGACCTGCGTTCGGACGCAGCCACCATGGGCTACCAGCGCGGCATGAATTCCATGACGCCCTTTATACAATATCTGGTCAACAGCGAACAATACTCCCTCAACCGCATTTTGGTGGGCAATGCCGGCTATGACCGCATCCTGGTGGCCACAGGCTGGCGTAAAATCGGAGCTGTGCCCGGGTATAAATTTGAGCGCGGCGGCATGACCATCTGGGAAAAGGAGACGCGGGCCACGCTGTTGGACGATGTCAACCCGGATGTGCGGGAATTGTACAGCAACGACAAGCAGGACCTGCGGGTCAAGCCCGAGTCCGATGATTTCCGCAACCGCATCATCCAGGAATTTGAGGATGATTTGACCGGCAGCCACGAAGTGCCCAAAATCATCCAGACCATGTGGCGCATATGCAAGACTATCCACAACAACCTCTTCATTCAGCTGGGCCTGTTGTTTTTCTTGTTCGTTTTATACCTGGTTTTAAAAACGCGCACCTTCAACCGCCTGCTGTACCAGTTGTCCAAAACACCCAAACGGTCCGTGCTGGCCGCCTTTTTAATCTGGTGGTCCCTGCACTGGGTCAGCCGCTCCTGGAACCATATCTGGGACTGGCCTACATACATGAACCAGCAGGTCTATCCCCAGCAGCTGACGCGCTTTTTAGGCAGCAGCCCGCTCTTTTTCGGCAAACTGGGCTATTATCATCCCTGGCCTTTCAAGATCGTGGCCCTGTTGGACGACATGTTGTACAAGCTTGGCCTGCAAGGCGAAGGGGGAGTGCGCGTTTATGAGCAGCAGAAAGGCACCTCCATGGTGGTGCTGGACAGCGACGTGCGCGTCAAAGGCTGGCTCGATGCCGTGCTGCCCAAAACCTACACCCTGGATGAATATAATCAGATGGCCCGCAATATGGGATACAAAAGTTTTCAGAACTATGTCAATGAGATCCGGATAACCGGCACCCAGCTGGCGCTTTTTGTGCACAATTACGGCGATGCCCTGCTGCAAGGCCCGATGCAGACCAAGGGGCTGCCCCGGAATCTCGGCAAGGAGCGCCTGGAGGGCAAGGATTGGCGTGAATGGATTAAAAAGGTGGAGCAGGATCTTTCCACCTACCGCGGCGGCGGGGTTTTGCAGTTCAAAATCGACGAGGCACGTTTCCGCAAAATCCTGGCCAGGGCCGGATACAGGGTTGAAGACATAGGCCGGCTGCCGGAATTCCAGGTGTACGGGGAATTATACGGGTTGATTGATGCTTTCGGCGGCGAGTACGTGTATACGGAGTACCATCTGCCGGCGCTGGGGTTGGCGCCGGTCAACCATACCAATTTCCACAATGATCTCACCCGTGAACTGCAGCAGGAACTGGATTACTATGCCAGGTATTTCGGCTATAAAAACGCCCGCGAGTATTTGCGCGACCTGCCGCCAGGCGAGGAGGTACTGGAATGCCTGGCGCATTGGAAAGAGGTTTTACCGATTGAAAGGATCACCGTGGACGGCAAGAGCATGGTGCAATCCAGCCCTACGGGGCCGGCCTTATCCGAGCAGGAATTGGAGCAGGAAACACAGCAAGTTTTGCGGATGCTGGAAGCCGAAAAACTTGCCCAAGCCGAGCAGGACCGGCTGCAAAAAGAAAAAACCCAGGCAGGCATCAACGCGGCCCAGCAGAAACTGGAACAAGACACCAAGACCAAGTTCCAGCAACAGCGCCAGCAGCCCAGGGTCGTGCCTAAAAAGGGCCGGACCTTCCAGCCCAAACTCTTCTTTGGCCCGGTTTTTGCGGTTCTGCCGCTGCTGGGCGGATTTTTGACCTATGCAGCCAAGGATGCAGGCTTGACCGGCCTGGCAGTGGGCCTGGGCCTGGCCGCCGTGTTGGCGGTGGTATTGTGGATTTTATCCGCCCCCTACCAATTCTCCCTGGTCAAAATGGCCTTCAGCCGCAACACCCCCCTGGCTGAAACCGAGCCCCGGCTTGAACCCGGGGCGCAAAATCGTACCTGGACGCAAGTCGTTATTGACGCAGTGGAACTTCTGGGTTCACTGGATCTTACCGCAGAAAGCCTGGGCGAACATGATCTGGGAGAGATCGAAAGCGCTTATCGCGCCATGCGGGATTCCGCCGGGCTCCTGCTGGAAAACCACCGGGACGGGCTTGATGATTTGCAGGTCCAGCTGCTGGAAGCTGTCCGCGATTCCGAGGATGTGGCAGCCTACCGCGCCCAGGCCCCCAATTTCCTGGAACGGAATCAACACCGGCTTCATGCGCCGCTCACGCCGGAAGTTCGCACCACCTTCAACCGCATGCACAATTTCCAGCAGCAATTGCAGGAGAGCACCCGCGCCTCCGGGCCAACGGGAAACTACCTCTGGAACAGGATCCGGGACCTGGGCCTGGCGCAGGATTTAAGCGCGCCCCTGAAGGTGCAAATCATGCCCGCCCTGCGCGGCTGGAAACGCCTGCAGTATCTCTTTATGCGGCACGGACTGAATTACGACAAAGCGACCAACACGTTGGAAGTGGATGCCTATTTCCATGAGCTGTCTTTGGCCCAGCAGAACAAACTGCTGCGCCACGAGTGGCAGCATTACCTGGACCGGGATCTGGGCGCCCGTTTCAGCCAACGCCTGCCCATCGGCCTGCGCCAGGTCTTTATGCTGGGCAATTGGATCCGCAAGGAAATGCGTTCGAGCCGGGTGGAGTTTTTCAGCAGCAAAAAATTCCAGCATCCCTCCTTAAAAGACCGCCAGGCTGCGCGGGCGCAGGAGATATCCCGCGAGCGCCGCTTTGCCGGCCGCCGTTTCCGGCAGCTGGGTTTGACCTTTATCCTGATCCTGGCCGCGCTGGTTGCGGTCAACAACTGGAAGCGGATCACCTATTTCTGGGGGCATGTTTTCAGCACCCAGACACTTACCGCACCCGGCCCGGCGGAGGAACAGCCAAAAACCCTGTTGCAGGAGATATGGGAAAAAGTCAGCGACCGGCGCGCCGAGAAAAAGGCGGAAAGCGAACAGCAAACCCACCGGCTGGAGACTGCCAGAAAATGGGGGGCCACGCGCGCCCGGGGCACGGTGTTGCCCAACGGCAACCTGGAGATCCAGTATGTGCTCGACGAGGTGGAGGCCAAAAAGCCGGTGGAAGAAAGGAAACACGGAACCGTGGCAGCGCCGTTTGCGGCCATTGATGACATTTCCCGGGTCATCATCAAGATCAAGTCGATCAAGGGGGAGTACGTGAAAGTCAGGACAGCCGACGGG
>JAFGIQ010000152.1 GCA_016929575.1 candidate division FCPU426 bacterium | reverse complement strand
CGGATGCGCCTCATTGAAAACGCTGATGCGCTCCTGGATTTTTAAGGCCCTGGCCACTGCGGTGGAGGGCTCGGAAAAAACCGCCATCACCGAATCCCCGATATGCTTGATCACCAGGCCGCCCTGGTTTTCCTGGATTGTCTCCAAGAGGATGCGGTCATGGTGCTGGCGCAGCTCGGCGGAATAAAGCTCCCCTTTCTCCTCGGTAATGCGCGTGAAATCCTTGATGTCCGTGAACATGATGGTAAGCACCGAAGTTTCCTTGATTCTGCGGTATTTATCGATGGTGGAGAGTTCTTCCTGCGTCAATGCCAATAAATCATCCGAGAAATTGTTTTCCATCATAGCCTTTGTACCCCTTGATGAATTGTCGCCCTGCTCCTTAAAGGAGATACAATATGCAACTGATAAAACCCGCGCCGCACCATCTGGTTTTGCTTTTTATTTCATCATTTCCGATGATATTCCTGAAGGGACATAATCTCAACACGGTTTTGTTTAATAGCCCTGATTCCCTCCACCGTAGCCTGGGCGGCGGCAATGGTGGTGATGTAGGGCACCTTTTCCCTAATGGCCATTTTACGGATGTAACTGTCGTCATGGATGCTTTCTGCTCCGGCCGGGGTGTTAATAATCATGGCAATTTGCCGGTTAATGATGTCATCCGTGATGGAAGGACGCCCTTCATGCAGCTTTAAAGTGAGTTCGCTGACAATGCCATGGCGTCCTAAAAACTCCTGGGTACCCTTGGTCGCCAGAATGGCAAATCCCAATTCAGACAGACTGCGGGCCACGGGCAGAATATCTTGTTTATCCCGGTTGGCAACGGAAAGTAAAACCATGCCCGTGGTCGGGAGCTTCATCCCGGCCGCCTCCTGGGCCTTGTAAAAAGCTACGCCAAATGACTCCGCCAAGCCCAATACTTCGCCGGTGGCTTTCATCTCCGGACCCAGTATCGGATCAACCACATGGAACATGTTGAAGGGAAACACCGCCTCCTTCACTCCCAGGTGCGCATTGCTCTTGGCGGCCGGAATCCGGAGTTCTTTTATCTTCTTTCCCAGCATGACCTGGGTGGCTATCTTGGCCATGGAAATGCCCATGACCTTGCTGACCAAAGGAACAGTCCGAGAAGCGCGCGGATTGGCCTCCAAAATATATACCTGATCTGTGACAATGGCATACTGCACATTCATGAGACCAATGACCTTCAACGCCTTGGCCAGTTTGCGTGTATATTCCTCCATTTTGCACAAAGCCTGTTTGGAAATATTCCGTGAAGGGACGACACAGGCGCTGTCGCCGGAGTGCACCCCCGCCAGTTCTATATGCTCCATCACAGAAGGAATGATGACCTCTTCGCCGTCGGAGATGGCATCCACTTCCGCTTCCACGGCCTGCTCCAGAAACTTATCGATGAGCATGGGATACTCCGGGCTCACGTCCACCGCCGCAGTGGCGTACTCCAGCAGCATTTTCTCGTTGTACACCACTTTCATCCCCCGCCCCCCCAAAACAAAAGACGGCCTGACCATCAAGGGATAGCCGATGCGGCCCGCCACCTGCAAAGCCTCCTCCACCGAACGGGCCGAACCGCTTTCAGGCTGGGGAATATCCAATGCGGCCACGATGTTTTTAAACTGCTCCCGGTCTTCGGCCAGATGAATGCTTTCCGGACTGGTGCCTAAAATGGCAACACCGTTATCCGCCAATTCCCGGGCAATATTCAAGGGGGTTTGGCCGCCGAATTGCACGATGACGCCTTCGGGTTTTTCCTTGGCATAGATGCTTAAAACATCCTCCACGGTGAGCGGTTCAAAATACAGTTTGTTGGAAGTGTCATAGTCCGTGGAGACCGTCTCCGGATTACAATTGACCATGACGGATTCAATCCCCTCGTCCCGCAGCGTAAACGCCGCATGCACGCAAGTATAATCAAACTCAATGCCTTGGCCAATGCGGTTGGGACCGCCGCCCAAGATCATTACTTTGCGCTTGGCGCTGACCTGCACCCGGTCATCCGCCTGATAGGTGGAATAGTAATAGGCGCCCTGGGCGCCGCTGACCAACACCTCATCATATGCTTCCTTTTTGCCGCCAGCCAGGCGTTGCTCCCGAATCTGCTTTTCAGGAATTCCCAGCAATTGCCCCAGGTACTTGTCGGCAAAACCCTGTTCTTTGGCCGCCAGCAGCAAATCGGTGGGCAGAGGCTTGCCCCGGAAGGCCTTTATTTTTTCCTCCAGTTCAACCAGCTCTTTCATCTGTCCAATAAACCAGGATTTGACTTTGGTCAGCGCATAAAGCTCTTGTACGGACATTCCCTGGCGCAATGCCTCGTACATGATAAAATAGCGTTCACTGGAAGGATTGACCAGTTTGTTTTTCAATTCCAAAAGGCTGAGGGCGCTGATTTTTTTCACTTCACCCAGCCCGTAGCGTTTTATTTCCAGCGAGCGGATTGATTTTTGGAAAGCCTCCTTGAAATCCTTGCCGATGCTCATGACTTCGCCCACCGCCTGCATCTGGGTGCCCAGCTTGTCTTCGACCTCGGGAAATTTTTCAAAGGCCCAGCGTGCAAATTTGGATACCACGTAATCGCCGCTGGGTTTGTATTTTTCCAGTGTTCCCTCTTTCCAATAGGGCAGTTCATCCAAATGCAGTCCCACGGCCAGCTTGGCGGAAATACGTGCAATCGGAAATCCCGTGGCTTTGGACGCCAAAGCCGAGGAACGGGACGTGCGTGGATTGATCTCAATAACCACCACCCGGCCATTCTCCGGATTGTGGGCAAACTGAATATTCGTCCCGCCCACCACGCCGATCGCATCCACGATCAGGTAGGACATCTCCTGCAGTCTGTCCTGCAAATCCCCGGCAATGGTCAGCATGGGCGCCACACAAAAACTGTCGCCGGTATGCACGCCCATGGGGTCGATGTTTTCTATGAAACACACTGTGATCTTCTGCCCTTTGGCATCCCGGACCACCTCCAACTCGAGTTCCTCCCAGCCCAGGACAGATTCTTCCACCAGCACCTGATGGACCATGCTGGCCGCCAATCCCCGGGCGCAGACCACGTGTAATTCCTCGCGGTTGTACACCAGTCCGCCGCCGGTGCCGCCCAAGGTATAAGCCGGCCGCAAGACTACAGGATAGCCCAGCGTATCGGCAATCGCTTCCGCCTCACTTACGGAAAGGGCGGGTTTGCTTTCGGGAACCGGCAGACCGATTTGGGCCATAGTTTCCTTGAAAGTGATGCGGTCCTCGCCGCGGGCAATGGTGTCGGCGTTGACCCCGATGAGTTGAACCCCGTATTTTCCCAAAATTCCGAGTTTGTGCAGTTCGGACGACAGGTTCAAGCCGGTTTGCCCACCCAGATTCGGCAGCAGGGCATCCGGTTTTTCTTTGGCAATGATGCGTTCGATGCTCTCCACGGTCAAAGGCTCTATATAGGTGTGATCCGCCATGCCCGGATCAGTCATGATGGTGGCGGGATTGGAATTCACCAGCACGACTTGGTATCCTTCCTCCTTTAAAGCCTTGCATGCCTGGGTTCCGGAGTAATCGAATTCACATGCTTGGCCGATGATGATCGGTCCTGAGCCGATGACCATAACTTTATGGATGTCTTTTCTGCGCGGCATTTTTAAAAGTTCTCCTTCACGTTAATTGGAATACCGGGATAACGTGCACCGAGAGGGTGAATACCATAAAAAACCAACTCACCCCCACCTGTCGCCGCATTATCATAGTATTTTCCGCGCCGCTTGGCCATTGATTTTTCAATAATTTATACTTCTGAGCGCGAAACCAATACACCAACCGCCCGTTTTGTATTATGATATGCTGCAGTCACAGACAAGGCGGGACTGCAGATAAGATTTGCCGCCGCCCTCCTGATTACAGGAGCGGGATTTTTTCAGCATTCTCATTTTACATGAGACAAAAGGTGAATCATGCGAAAACTTTTGGAAGGTATACTGGATTTCCGGGCCAAGCGCGCCGCGGGATACGAGTTGCTTTTTAAGCAACTGGCCAAAAGGCAGAATCCAGACGCGCTCTTTATTACCTGCAGCGACAGCCGGGTGGTGCCCAACCTGCTGGCCTCCACCAATCCCGGTGATTTGTTCGTCATGCGCAACGTGGGCAACGCGGTCCCGCCCTGCTGCGCGCATTCCGGACATTCCCAGACAGACGATTCTGAAATTGCGGCGCTGGAATACGCCGTGCAATTCTTGCGGGTGAAAGATATTATTGTCTGCGGTCATTCGGACTGCGGAGCCATTCAGGCCATCTGCTCCCAAACGGGCATGGATGCTGCACCGCACCTTAAGAACTGGCTGGATTTCAATCGCCTGGCACTGGAAAAATTCAGTACGGATCTGGAGTTTGCCAAAGCCTGGTCAGCACAGGACCAGATTTCCCAAAAAAATGTCCTGCTGCAGCTCACACATCTGATGACCTATCCGCTGGTAAAAAAAGCGGCGGCGCAAAATCAAATCCAACTGCACGGCTGGTGGTTTGACATTGAAGGAGTGGATGTATACGCTTATAATCCCGATGAAAAAAAATTCAACATCATTGACGAAGCCGAAGCGGTAAAAATCAGAGCCCGCCTCATAAATTCGTAGTAAATACGCCGCGTATGTAAAAAATCAACGTTTGGTCTTTTCAAATCTGGAAAGGTATCGGCCATAGCCTGCCTCCTCAAGCTTCGCGACAGGAATAAACCGCAAAGCCGCGGAATTGATGCAATATCGCTTGCCGGTGGGGCCTGGTCCGTCGTCAAAGACATGTCCCAGATGTGAATCCGCATGTTTGCTGCGCACTTCCGAACGCACCATGCCGTGGCTGCTGTCTTGCTTCTCCAGCACGTTTTTTTCCTCCAACGGCCTGCTGAAACTGGGCCAGCCCGTGCCTGAATCAAATTTGTCTTTTGAAATAAACAGCGGCTCGCCGGATACTACGTCCACGTAGATTCCTTCCCGCTTGTTGTCCCAGTAGGCGTTGGCAAAGGGCCTTTCAGTTCCCGCCTCCTGGGTGACACAATACTGCATGGGTGTCAGTTTTTGCTTAATCTCAGCACCCGCGGGTTTAACGTATTCTTTCCGGTTCGCGGTCGTTTCGGACGGTCTGTCTGCGGGCTTTCCACCCCAGAATTGGCGCAAGAAAGGAGCGCGGCCAGAAGCCTCCCGGTAGTGTTTGTAATGTTTAGGATTCTTTTTATAGTAGTTTTGGTGGTAGGCTTCAGCCGGATAAAAATCCTGGGCGGCCTTAATCTCAGTAGCAATCTCAGCGGCAAACCTGCCCGAAACCAGCAACTGCTCCCGCGAAGCCAGGGCTTCTTCCTTTTGTTCCAGTGAATGGTAAAAAATAGCAGTATGATATTGTTGGCCGCGGTCCGCAAACTGCCCCCCCTGATCAGTGGGATCAATGTTTTGCCAAAAAACCTCGAGTAATTTTTTATAATCAACTACTT
>JAFGIQ010000151.1 GCA_016929575.1 candidate division FCPU426 bacterium | reverse complement strand
TGATAAAATAAAATGCTATCTACTATGGCAAATTATAAATCTAAAATATATTTTTATAAAATCAATATTTGCTTTGTTTCGCCGGTATGACGAAACGTAAAAAAATCACCTGTAATATTTCCCCCCATGCCTTTTAGGCCGTGCGGCATTCTATTAAAAACAAGGCTGAAAAACAAGGTAAAAGTGATTTGTTTTCCCGCCCCTGCCTGTCCGGCGGCAGATACATCCGTTTCTCCGCAATGGTTTTCACCCCCGCCGCTTTGTTCATCAGCCGCCGTCACCGGCATGCGGCAAGGTCCGCACTTTCATGCATTTCGCCTTGGCCGAGGCAATGAGGGTGCCTTCCTCCAGCCGGACTTCGCCCCGTATCGGCACCAGCCGTCCCCGCGGCGTCCCGTCCGGGAAAGCGCTGACAATCAATTTTTCCCCCACTTTGGCCGGGCGGTGCAGACGCAGCGTCAACTCGGCCGTTACCACGACTTCCCGCTTGCGGAAATAGTACAAATTCGCGATGACCTCATCCAGCAGCAAGCCGATGAACCCGCCATGCACGATATCGGCAAAACCCTGATAAATGCTGGTGGGCGTAAATTCGCTTTGCAGCCCGTCCTCCCCCGCCATGGCAAAAGTCAAATGCAATCCCTGCGGATTTTTTCCCCCGCAGGCAAAACACATCTGGTTGTCGCGCCATTCTGTTGGCATACCCCTGCTCCTTTTTGAATACCGGCGCGCCGGCTCCCCCTCCGTCATACCGGGGTGGCGCTTACGCGCGCAGGTCAAACCTGCGCAAACACCCACTGGCCAGCGTTTGAACGGGAATGTGGCGCGCATCCGGGCAAAAGCACCGCAGGCTCACGCCTGCCGCACCTCACCCCAGGTTTGAAAAAACATTCCTGAGGTTTTGGTCATACGGGGCGCGAATCACACCCAGTTCGCTGATGATGGCGCTGATATATTTCTGGGGCGTGATGTCAAACGCCGGATACAACGCCTTCAGGCCGGGAACCTTTACGGGCCTGCCGTTTTGCGGCAGGATCTCCAGCGATTGGCGTTCTTCTATCGGAATCAGCTCTCCGGAAAAGATGTTGCGGTCAAAGGCCGCCACCGTGGCGGCCACGTAAAAGGACACATTGTGGTGGTAGGCCATCACGGCCAATCCATACGTGCCAATCTCCGCGGCAGTGTCCCCGTTCATGGCAATGCGGTCCGCTCCCGCCACCACGATATCCACCATGCCCTTTTTCATCAGATGGCCGATCATGTTGTCGGTGATGATCTGAAACGGCACTTTGGCCTGTTTGAGCTCCATGGCCGTCTGCCGGGCGCCGTGCAAACCGGGGCGGGTTTCGCACACCAGGACGTGGATGTCCTGCCGGCATCTGGCCGCCTCGATAATCATGCCCAAAGCCGTACCCCGGCCCGCCGAGGAGAAAGAGCCGGTATTGCCGTAGGTAAGAATGGTGTCCCCGTCCCTGATCAAGTCCGCTCCCAGCTTGGCGACGATCTCGGTGGACTTTTCTTCCTCTTTGAGAATGGTCAGCGCCTCGCGCTGCAGGATGTCGCGCAAAGTGACCATCTTGTGATCCCGGTTGTTGCGGGCGCAGCGCCGCATGCGGTCCAGCGCCCAGGCGACACTCATGGAGGTGGGCTGGGCGTGTAAAAGCATGGCGCTGGTTTTTTCTATTTGCATGACCAGCTTTTCATAGGTCTTGGCCAGGGGAGGCGTCTTCACCGCCAGAAACACTGAAAAAGCCGTCACTGCAGCCAGGGCCCCGCTGCCGTGGATCTTCCGGTCCTTGAGGCACTCGACAATCTGCCGGGGATTCCGGCATTGTAATTTAACGATTTTATTAGGTAATTTCGTCTGGTCAACGATGAAAAGCCTGTGTTGCTTCCATTCAATCGCTTTTTGCATTCGTCCCCTCCTTGGGTTCTACAGCCGGTGTAAAATTTCCTTGACCAGTCTCGTCAATTTGGGTTCCGCGGCCATGGCCGCGCGGATGATCTCCTGAATATTGGCCGGTCCGACCTGATCCGGGACGCAACGGTCGGTCACCACGGCGATGCCAAGCACGCGCAAACCGGCATGCCTGGCCGCAATCACCTCGGGCACGGTGGACATCCCCACGCAATCGGCGCCGATAATCTGTAAAAACCGGTATTCGGCCACGGTTTCCAGATTCGGCCCGGTCAAGGCAGCATAGACAGCGCGGGGCAAAGGTATTTTTTGATCCCGGGCCACGGCCAGCGCCAGCGCCTGCAGCTTTTCGTCATAGGCTTGGTATAAATCCGGAAAGCGCGGACCCAGGCGGTCGTCATTGGGGCCGACCAGCGGAGTCTCGCCCATCAAATTAATATGGTCATGCAGCAGGGCCAAATCGCCGGGATAAAAATGACGGTTGATGCCCCCGCAGGCGGAAAAGACAAAGAGGGTCTCGGCGCCCAGGGCGCGCATCACCCTTACCGGAAAGGTAATCTGCTTGAAATCATACCCCTCGTAGCGGTGAAAACGGCCCTGCATGGCCACCACGTTTTTGCCCATCAGTTTGCCGATAATAAGCTGGCCGGCATGGGTTTCCACGGTGGAAAGCGGAAAATGCGGGATTTTTTCATATGGAATCTTCCGGGCCGCCTTGATATCCTTGACCAACGCTCCCAATCCTGTCCCTAAAATAATCGCCACCTGGGGCTTGACGGGTGCATACTGCCTGATGGTTTTTACAGCCTCCTGTATCCGGGAGTATAAATCCATGCCTGTATTCCTCCGTTGCTGTGCTGGCTATGTTTCAAGCGCGAGCAATTTTTTCCGCACGTCTTCCGCCGACACTCCCTGCACGCAAATGACTTTTTGCCGGGAGAATTCCCCCTTAATAATCCGCACCGAAGCCCTGGGCACCCCCAGGCAATGCGCCAGATACCTCAGGCACTCCCGGTTGGCCGCGCCTGCTTCCGGCTTTTCCGCCACCTTGATTTTAAGTGACCGATTCCAGACCCCGGCCACGGCCGTGCGCGCAGCCCCTGTTATCACCTTGACGGCAAAGGTGGCGCCTTGCGGTCCGAAGCGGATCTCAACAGGCATACCCAATCCTGCTCACAGGGGCGGACGATTGAGCATGCCCCAATAGATCATCGCCCGGAAAATAAACGCCTTCATCAACACCAGGATGAGAATGGCAAGCCAGGGGGCAAAATCCATTCCACGATAAACCGTCGGCAGTGTGCGCCGCAGCAAAAGGATGGGCGGCTCCGCCGCATGCATGAGCCAGGTCCTGAACACGCCCTTGGCAGAGGCGGCTTTCGGCAGCCAGGAAACCAGCAGGCTTAATAAAATCAACGCAATCCACAGGGTGGCGAGCCAGTCCAATATCAATCCCCCGGTAATGAAAAATTGCGCCATCTGTGTCTAATCCTCCGCTTCCAAAACCGCGCTTAATTCCACGCTGCGCTTTTTGGCTGCGTGCAAAGCCGCCTTAAAAACCGCTTCAAAATCGGATGCAGCCAGGTGCGCCAAGGCCGCCTGGGTGGTGCCGCCGGCTGAAGTAACCGCCATTCTCAATTCTGCGGCGCTCTGTCCGCCGGCCTTGAGCATGCTGGCCGCTCCCCAAATGGTTTGCACGGCCAGTGCTTCGGCTGCAGTTGCCGGCACACCCATGCTTACGCCGGCGGCTGCCATCATCTCGCATAATTTAAAGACATACGCCGGTCCGGACCCGGATAAAGCAGTGATGGCATCCAGCAGATGTTCTTCCACCTGCAACACGGTTCCCACCGCCGAAAACAACCTCCTGGTTAAGGCCGCCTCGTCCTCGCCGGCATGCCGGCCCAAACAAAAAGCCGTGGCGCCGGACAGCTGCCGGGCAGGCGTATTGGGCATGATTCTCGCCACGCGTAAAGCGCAGCCAGCGTGTTTTTCTATATAGGCGGTGGGAATGCCGGCAGCGATGGAAAGCAAAACATGGCGGTCAGCCTGCAGGGCGGGCCTGATGTCCGCCAGCACCTCGCGGACCTGTTGCGGTTTGACAGCC
>JAFGIQ010000150.1 GCA_016929575.1 candidate division FCPU426 bacterium | reverse complement strand
CGCGCTGCTGGCGATATCGAGGCGGTGGGTCACCGGGTGGCCCACGGCGGCCCGGATTTTACGGATTCCGCCTTGGTGGATATGCGCGTGCGCGGCAATCACATTGCCCGGGAACTGGCGCCTCTGCACCAAGTGAATTATGACGGGATTGAAGCCGCCCTGAAGCTTTTGCCGCATCCGCCCCATGTGGCTGTCTTTGACACGGCGTTTCATCAAACCATGCCGGCCAAGGCTTTTACCTACGCCCTGCCTTACCAATATTATCAGGATCTGAAAATACGCAAATACGGCTTTCACGGCACTTCTCATCAATACGTCTCTTGGCGCGCCGCCCGGTTTTTGAAAAAATCCCCGTCGCAACTCAATGTGATTACCCTGCACCTGGGAAACGGATCATCCGTAGCGGCGGTGAAAAAAGGGAAATGCATTGACACCAGCATGGGCATGACGCCTTTGGCCGGCGTGGTCATGGGAACCCGCTCGGGTGATATTGATCCGGCCATTGTGGCATACATCATGGAGCGGGAGCATGTGTCCATCCAGGAAGTGGAAGAGATTCTCAATAAAAAAAGCGGCATTTTGGGTTTGTCCGGAGTATCCAATGATTTGCGCGAAGTGATCGCCCAAGCCGGGCAGGGAAATCAACGGGCAAAACTGGCCTTGACGGTAATGGCCTATAGTATCCAAAAATACATTGGCGCCTATCACGCGATTTTAGGCGGCGCCCATGCCATTGTTTTCACGGCCGGCATTGGTGAAAAGAGCGCTTATATGCGGAAAATGGTCTGCGCCGGGCTGCAGGAGCTTGGCCTCCGTCTTGACCCAAAGAAAAACCAAAAAGCTGTTTCCGGGGAACGCGCCATTCAGGCAGGGAACTCAAAAATGAAAATATTGGTGATCCCAACCCGGGAGGAATATATGATTGCCCAGGAAACACGGCGATTGGTGCGGGGCGTAACACATCGGGTCAAATGAGATATTCAGAGGGCAGCAAAGGCATGGTTTGTCCCCGCAAATGATTTTAAGCTTTAAAAATCCGGGTAATCTGTGTATCTGCGGATAGGGTTTTAATTTGGACAAGAGTGATACTGAAATGAAAACCTGCATAGAAATCAGTTGACAAATAAAGGGGTGCACGTTAAACTTGCCAGAAAAACAAAGTGAAGTGTACGGCATACCTATACAAAGAAGGAGGTGAAAGTACGTTATGAAGAAGCTGTTAAGCTTGTTGCTCGTGGTTCTTTTTGGTGGCTCTATGTTGATGGTTGCTGGATGCGCACCCAAGCAAGCAGAGCAGGCGGCCCCTGCGATGGAAGAAGCAGCGCCTGCGATGGATGAAGCAGCACCGGCAGGTGAAGAAGCAGTGCCGGCAGGCGAAGAAGCGGCGCCGGCAGAACAGGCTCCTGAAACTGAGTAGGATTTTTAGTTCGGGGATGAAGGCGGAAGACAATATCCTTCAACAGTATTGAGTATATCAATAGGATTGATTATATCAGTCAAAACGGTGGAAGCCGATGAGGTTTCCACCGTTTTGTTTTCGCGTCCTTGGAAGAAAAAAGCTATGTCTCCTGGCGAGGAAAGGCCGGTGCTCTGTTTTTCGGGAAATACGCCTGTGCAAGAGGAGTAAAAAGCGCGGGGATTAAAGGATTTTTGAAACCTGGCGGCGCGTAAACAGGTTCCCTCTCCTTCAATCATAGACATGCCACGGCGTGGGTTTAACCGGGTGTGGCAGAGGATACGGGTATATGAATAGGCTGCGGGAAAGAAGTCCGGCAGCAAAGAATGATATTTCCACTTCATTTTTCTAATCCGATCGTTTTATAATAAGGATTCGTGTGAAGTTGATATCCCGGGTGCGAGGCGGTTGGTGGTTTTCCCAGGAAGACGGCAGCAGCCAAATTCATGGAGGCGATGAAGCATGAGAAAATGGATACAGTGGACCAGAGGACTTGGCGCAATTCTGATCATTCTCAGCGGTTGCGGCAGCATCGATACCCGATCGACCGTTGAGCAGTTAACCAACGCCCGGGTGGCGGTGGAGACGGCGGAAAAGATGGGAGCCGAGAACCACGCGCCTGATGACCTGCGTCACGCGCAGGACGCACTGGCCATTGCCAAAGACGCCTACGCCAATCAAGCCTTTGAGAGGGCTTTTGAATTTGCCAAAAAGGCGACCATTTACGCCAGGGTGGCCCAAGCCCGCACCGAACAGGGCCAGGCGGAAAAGAAAGTGAACGAGCTGAAAGAGCAGCTGGAGAAAGTGAAACGCGACACCGAAGGATATGTCCAATCCGACAACGTGTCGCTGACCGAGCCCGCAGCGCAGGCGACAGTCGCGCCTGAGCAGGTCGGCTCTCAAGCCACGGCGGTTCCTGCCACTCAGGAGGATACACAACCATGAGCCAAGGAACTCTTTGGGGAATAACGATGGTCGGCGTCAGTGTGATGATAGGGGGAGGTTGTGCGACTGTGCCCACCGTGGTGCCGCAGGCTTTGATCGATGCGCGCGCGGCCCTGGGGGTGGCGAAAAAAATCAATGCGGAGGTCTTGGTGCCTGATGAGTATAAAGAGGCGCAAAAACAGCTGGACCGGACCGAAGCGGCGTTTTCCGCGGAACAGCGCATAACGACGGTGGAAGCCCTGGCGTTTGAGGCCACGGCGTATGCCGAAATTGCCGAGGCGCACGCCCGCGTCCGTATTTTGGAGCAGGAATATGAAAGCCTCCAACAGGCGATGATCACCCAGCAAAACATGCTTAATATTCTGACCCGAAAAGAAGCGGTGGTAAAAAAAGCCATCCAAATGATGAAACAGTCCGAGGCGGACAAGCAGGCGGCCGAAATCAAAGCTGTTGAGGAAGCCAGGAAGGCGGAGGAAGAGGCGCGGCGGCGGGCCGAGGCCGAGCGCGAGGCGGAGATGCTCCGCAAGGCCAAAAAAATACGCGACGCGGAAGTGAGGATGGAGGCGCGCGGGCTGGTCATCAATTTGTCCGGCAAGGTTTTGTTTGACACGGGCAGCTCGAAACTGCAGCCGGGGGCATTGACGGCGCTTGAACAAGTCAAGGATGTGTTGAAGGAATATCCCGAGTACCGGGTTCGCATCGAGGGGCATACCGACAGTACGGGGGACGAACTCACCAACAACACCTTAAGCCAGGCGCGGGCTGAAAGCGTCCTGAATTTTCTGCAACAAAAGGGAGTCCCCTTCGACAGTCTGACCGCTGTGGGCATGGGAGCCAAGAGCCCCGTGGCCAACAACAATACCGCCGCCGGGCGGCAACTAAACCGGAGGGTGGAAATCATCCTCGAAAAGAAAACGGAGACGCCCAAAGACCAGTGATCTGCTCTCGTTCCCATGTCTTGTTGCAACTACTGCTGCCACCCTGCGTTTTTTTATTGTGCATCCTTCCCCTGGGCGGCTGTGCCCCGCGTTATCTGGAGAAAATGCCTGCGACCGTTTTGCGCTATCCGCACGTGCCCATCAACGAGGAGGAACTGGCTGCTTTTAAGGCACAATTGAAGGCAGATCCCTATGAGGCGGACAAGGCCCGTTTTTGGATCGCCCAGCACGCCTTTAATCAAGGCCGCTGGAGCGAGGCGGAAAAAAAGTATCTGGAGTTGTTGAAAAAGCACCCCCATTCCGAATGGGCGCCAGTGGCCGGGATCATGGCCGCCCGCGCCCAGGTCAAACAAAACCAGCGTTTGGCCGCCCTGGCTGTATTGCACCGCCTGCGCGGGCCATACCAGGCCAATGCGCCGGTGCTCGAGGCTGTTGACAACCTGGCCGGCAAGATCATGAATGACGAAATGACCTTGGCCGAATTGGCGGGAGTGCGTGCCACCTACCCGGACAGTGCCTGGGCAGAACAAGCTTTGTTTGTCATTGGCAAAAGAAACCTGGATGTCGGCAATCCTGACCTGGCCGTCAAATCCTTCGAACAATTCCTGCTGCTTTATCCACTAAGCGTTTTTGCTCCAGTGGCGCGCGATTTGATGGAAAAAGCCGTCAAGATCGTTCCGGTCAACCGCCGCCGCATAGGGTGCCTTTTGCCCTTGAGCGGGCCTTATGCACCTTTTGGCGAGACCATCCAGCAGGGTTTGGAATTGGCCTTGCAGGAAGTCAACCAATACAGTGCAGAAGACGAGCAACTGACTTTGGTCTACGCGGATACGGGCGGCACCACAGCGCTGGCCCTGGCAGGGCTGATGCGCCTGGCGGAAGTGGAAAAGGTCATGGTTATCATCGGGCCAGCGCTGAGCAATTCGGTCAAGGCCGTGGTGCCGGAACTGACGAAAAAAAGAATCACGATGATCACCACGTCCGCGGCTGAACCCGGGTTGCCGTCCGCCTCTCCCTACCTTTTCCGCTACATGCTGACCAATGAGGAGCAAGGCGAGTCCATGGCCGAATACGTCATTCTGCGCCGAAACCACCAGCGCATCGGCATCCTCAACGGCGAAGCGGCCTATGACCGGTCTTTGGCCGACGCGATGGCCAGGAAACTGCTGCAATTGGGAGGGGAGATCGTAGCCCATCTGGAATACCCTCCCGGCACAACCGATTTTAAAACCCAGATGCTTGCGCTCGGCGGTGTGGATCCTGGATATTTAAAGGATCTCAAAGTGAAAGAACGCAAAGCCATGGAGCAAATTGCGGAAGCAATAGCCTACAAAACCCAGCAACTGGTATTACCTGCAGCCGAAGGCACAGTAACAGCGGCTCCGACCCCGGAAGCAAGCCCGGAAAAGCGGATTGCCATCATTCGCCTGTCCGAAGAAGGCGATCAGACCGTATCCGAGCAGTTGGGCAAGCAGTTCACGGAAAAAATTTCCTACGCCCTGGCGCCGCGCCAAGGCATCAAAGTGATAACCCAGGCCGATACCTTCCAGGCATTGCGTCAGCTGGGCCTCTCCGCCCTCGCGTTGAGCAAATCGGATTGGCGCAGAATAGCCCAGACCTTGAAGGTGGAGTATCTTCTGCTGGGCAAAATAATCCAGCTCAAGGAGGAGACCGTCAATTTGCCGGGTGAACCTTTGCCCGTCCATTACGGGATTGCGGTCCAGCTTGTAGAAGCCGCAAACGGGAGAACGCTCAGGGATTTTAACGACAAATGGACCAAGAGCATCCCGCCCGGAAAGAACGTAAAAGACATGGAGGCCATCTATCTGCCGGTTCCGGCCCGGGACGCCCTGCTTATTGCCTCGCAACTGGCCTTTTATGATTTGAAGGCGGAGATCTTCGGCTGCGATGCCTGGCTGACACCCCAATTTTTTAAAAGAGCGGGGCCGGAACTGGATCGGGCCGTGATCGCAGTCGGCTTCTGGCCGGAGGATCCTGCCCCCAACAGCCAGGAGTTTATCCAGCGCTTTGAAACCACGTTTAAGACCCAGCCGACCCTGCTGGCCGTACAGGCGTATGACGCCCTGCGTCTGGTGGCCAAAGTATTGTCGGGCCTTAGGCAGGACAAGGTGCAGCGCGAGGATTTTCAAAAAGCGCTGCTACGGGAAAGCGGATTTCAAGGGCTGACCGGCAAGGCGTACGTGGCTCCCGATGGCGAGATAAAACGCGAGGTTCTCTTCCTGCAAATGGAAGACAATAAATTAAGGCGGGTGCACTAGCGGCATGCGGAACAACTATCCCTATCGCGGAGTGAAAGGCATGCGGGATGTTTTTCCCGAGGAGGCGCGCCGGATGCAGGCCGTGGAATCAGCCGCCCGGCAGCTCTGCGCCCGCTTCGGTTTTGGCGAAATCCGCACCCCGCTGATTGAGCACACCCTGCTTTTTGAACGCGGCATCGGGCAGGGAACGGATATCGTCAATAAAGAGATGTTTTACGTTCCGGCCAAGGAGCAGGAGGCCGAGGGGGGGATAGACACCAACCGCAAAATGGTTTTGCGCCCTGAAGCCACGGCCTCGGTGGTGCGGGCTTTTGTGGAACAGGAAGTGTACAAAACCGCGCCAGGGGTGCAAAAATATTTTTAT
>JAFGIQ010000149.1 GCA_016929575.1 candidate division FCPU426 bacterium | reverse complement strand
GGCTTTTTCGCAGACGCTTTCTCACCATACCTTGGATACTCCTATAAACAGTGGTTGAATATTGCATAATCAATAGTGATTTGACCCAGCCTGTCAAGGCCGGGGATGAAGCGGCGATTACAGTTTCATGCATGCAAGGTGTCAGCAAAGGAAGAAAGCCGATGAGGAAAAACGCATCCGCCTCTGCACACAGCCGCCGGGGTTCTTGGAACGCCCGCAGCCTGGCCGTGAGAATATTAAACCGGGTTTTTATGCAGGCAGCCTGGGCTGAAGAATTGCTGGAGGCGTATTTAGGCCGGGCGGGGTTCAATCCTGCGGATAACAGGCTTTGCCGGGAATTGACCCTGGGCGTGATCAAGATGAAGGGGTTTTTGGATTGGTGCCTGGAGGCTTTTTGCACACAGCGCAAAACCCCGCCCCCGAGGCTTTTAAACCTCCTCCGCCTGGGCGCCTATCAACTGCTGTTGCTGGATAAAATACCTGCGCACGCTGCTGTGCACGAGACGGTGGAAGCCGGCAAAGCATTTTTACCCTTGCCACAACTGAGGATGCTGAATGCGGTATTGCGCGCTATTGCGCAGGAAGGCCGCCCCCCCCTGCCGGACCGGACCAAGGATTTGGCGCAATATTTGGCTGTCCGTTATTCCTTCCCGCTCTATATCGTGCGGCGCTGGCTGGAACGTTTTGGAGAGGCGGCAACGGAAAAAATGATGGCTGCAGCCAATGATCCGCCGCCTTTGTGGGCGCGCGTCAATGCGGTTTTGACCTCGCCCGCGCAGGTGCGCGCGCGCCTGGAGGCGCAGGGGCTCCCGTGTCTGCCCGGAGAACTGCCGGCCGCCCTGCAGCTTGGCCTGGGGGCCTTTGCTCCCGCGGACCTTCCGGGATTTTCCGGGGGGGAATGGTACTTTCAGGATCCGGCCGGCCAGATGATCGGTTGGCTGGCTGATCCGCAACCCGGACAGGTGTGCCTGGACTGGTGCAGTGCTCCCGGGGGCAAGGCCACCCATCTGGCCGAGCTCATGCAGGGGAGCGGAAAAGTGTGGGCCTTTGACGTGCAGGCCGCCAAGCTGAAAAAAGTCGCGGACAATGCCAGGCGGCTGCGGCTGGAAAATGTAGAGACCATTGAGCGGGTGCCGACCGCCCTGCGCGCCGACAGGGTGCTGGTGGATGCGCCTTGTTCTGGATTGGGAACCCTGCGCCGGCACGCTGAAGGCCGGTGGCGCGTGCAGGTGCAGGATCACCGGCGCCTGGCGCAAACGCAATTGAAGATTTTGCAGCAGGCAGCCAGGCATGTGCGTCCGGGCGGGCATCTGGTATATGCAACCTGCACGACCGAACCTGAAGAAAACGAAGGCGTGGCAAGGGCTTTTGGCCGGCAGCATCCCGACTTTTACCTGCAGCCGGGACCGGGAAGCCGGGGCATTCCAGACAGCTCCTGGTGGTGTCCGGAGGGTTTTTTCCGGACCTATCCGGGATTTCCCGAAATGGACGGCATGTTTGCCGCGCGCTGGATTAAAAAGAGGTCTCCGGCAGTTAGATCGCCTGCTCAAGCCGGCGGATAAACACGAATCCGGTTTTTCCGACTCTCAGGTGAGACGCACGCGACACCCGGAAGATTCCCGGCGCGGACCCTGGAAAAAGAGAATATATTGGCAAGCCGCGGGCTTGGGGGTATAATGGGGTTATCCGGCAGTTCATTCTGCCGCCCCGGGGGAGAACAATGAAAAAACACCCCAGTAAAAAAGACGTCACCATTTACATTCCCGAAAGCGATCCCTTTGATGGCCGCGCGGAGATGCGACGCAAAGAGGAACTGATCCAGCTGCAAAACACCGTGGCCAAAGAATTTGAAGCGCGGATTTCATCCCAGCCTCCTTATCTGAAGAAATTATTCAAGGGTTTTCTGGAGATTGCGGATTTCATGCTGAAAAACACCACCGGGGTGGGCAGCAATTTTGAACTGGCGGAATGCGATGTTGCCCGGATCAGCCGGGAGGACATCCGGCGGTATTACCAACTGACCCTCGTTCTTTTGACCTATCATTGCGGATGCCTGCTGCCGGATTACCGGGAAAAAACATGGAAGCAGGCGGTCAAACTCGCGGGGGATATGGAATTATGCCGCCAGTTTAAAAATGAACTGGAAACCTGCGTGGATCATGAAAGCGGAGGTTTTTCACCCGTACAGGCAGGGCATAAACTCTGGGAACAGGCGCAGGCCTTGATGCACGTGCAACCCAGCGGTAAAAACAGCACTGCCCGCATCTATTACCAGACCGCACCCGGACAAAATCTCATTTTCGTCGTGGAAAAGGGCGCCGCAGAGGGCTGGTTTAAGAAAGCATAGGCGCTGATGAACGCACGGCAAAAAGATGTGGACATTATCGTGGTGGGCGGAGGCCATGCCGGCATCGAGGCTGCGGCCGCAGCAGCACGCCTGCAGTGCCGGACGCTGCTGGTGACGCAACGGATTGACAGGATTGGTGAATTGAGCTGCAATCCGGCTGTCGGCGGCATTGGCAAAGGCCAGCTGGTGAAGGAAGTGGACGCGCTCGGCGGGTTGATGGGCGAGTTGGCAGACAGCGCCTGCATCCAATTCCGGCGTTTGAACACCACCCGGGGGGCGGCGGTCCAATCCTCGCGCATGCAGGTGGATATGTCAGTGTACCAGCGGTCGGCGCAGGCCCGCCTGGCCGCCTTGGAACTGCTGGATTTGGCCGAAGACGAAGTGGTGGGCCTGCTGGCCGATGAATGCG